>JAFGJA010000175.1 GCA_016929355.1 Anaerolineae bacterium
GAGGCGATGAAGTTTGCCAACGAACTGCGCGCGGCGGGCATTCGCGCCGAGCCGTATCTGAACCCCAAGCGTAACATCGGCAAGCAGGTGCAGTACGCGGATCGCAAGGGCGCGCGCGTGGTGGCGTTCCTGGGATCGGACGAGATCAAAGCAGGACAGGTGTCGTTTAAGCGCCTCAGCGATGGGACCGAGGTCACGGCGGCGCGGGCGAATGCGGCGCAAACCGTGCGCGATCTGTTGGCGGGGTGATTTTTATTTCACCGCAGAGACGCAGAGAGCACAGAGAGAAAATAAGGTAGAGAGATTCGTAGGGGCGGGGCTTGCTCCGCCCGGTTTTGATCTGTGATCAAGGAAATACACGCACACCATGACAACCATCCACCTGCACGAAGCACAACCCGACCACGCCGATCACATCCTGGCGGTATTGGTCGCCGCGTTTGAGCAGTACCGTGACCAACTAGACCCGCCATCGGGCGTCTTTCGGGAAACCGCCGCGGACATCCGGCAAAAACTGGCGCGCGGCGGAGGGTTTGTCGCATGTGACGAACAGCGCATCATCGGGGCGGTATTGTATCAGGCGCACCCGGACTATATGTATTTGGGACGATTAGCCGTTCTCCCCGATTATCGCGGCCAGCACATCGCCACCCGGTTAATCACGCAGGTGGAACAGCAAGCGCTGGTCCGCCAGTTAGCGACGGTACGCCTCAATGTGCGCCTTAGCTTAACGGGCAATCAACGATTCTTTCACAGCGTGGGCTATACGATCACGGATTACTGCTGCCACGAAAATTACACGGAATTTACCTACGTGACGATGGAGAAGAAACTCACTCTGGCATAGACTCGCATCCCGCCGCATCAGCCAGCAAACCCGCCGTGAAAATCCCCTGCTGCGCGCGCATATAGTCAATATCCTGCTCATAGATCGGGATATGTTCCGGCGCTAATCCCGTTTCCCGCATGTACGCGATCAACGCCGCCAAGCGCGCGATCACCGTATCAACCAACGCCGCCCGCGCCATCCGATCATCCAGCCCATACGCCTCGCAAAACAGCCTGAGCCGCGCCACCCGATCCGGTATAGATTCCCAACCTGCGTCCCGGCAGTGATCATCGTTCATGAGCGGCACGAAGCGATACACCGCATACGCTATATCCCACAGCCGCGATCCCGGTCCCGCCGTGTCAAAGTCGATGATCCCGACCAGATGCCCCTCGCGGAATACGCAGTTATACGGCGCAAAATCGTTGTGGCAGATGACTTCACGCGGTTGATCCGGCGGGACAGGCAGCATAAAAACGGCATCATCCGGCACGATCACCTGCTGCGTGATGTCATGTAAACGCCGCAAAAGCTGCGCTGCCTCGATCAAAATCGTGGGCGATTGCATATACGGTTTGAGCGGATCGTTGCCGACTTCACCCTTGAGAAAGGTCAGGCGCTCGGTATGCTCTGTCGTTTCGATCAGGACCGGCGATGCCGCGAAGCCATGATCGGCCAGATGCCGCAAGACATGCTGCACAAATGGCGACCAGGGGCCGGTTTGCCGCACCACCGTATCTCCCTCGCGCATCACCTGATTGCTGTTGCCGCCGCGCAATGGTTCGCTCATTACGGCTCCCATCACACTCTAGTCCTCTCGCCACACGCTGCCCGACAGTGTAAAATAGACTCAACGCAACACACAATCCGAGGAACCCTATGTACAATCCCTTCAGAGAACCTATCCCCCGCGATCCCATCGACCAGATTCACGCCTTCGCCAAAGACCTCGCGTATGGGGCCATCAACAAACGGTGGGGGGCGGAACTTTTGATCACGGAAGATGGGCGCGAAGAACGCTGGATTAATCCGCAAAATGGCAATACGCTGCACGAACTCAACTATAAATGGACCAAAGATAGCAGCAACCACATGATCTCGTGCGGGATTCTGATCTCATTCGGCTACCTGGAACGAGTCAGCCAGGAAATCCGCTATGCGCGGCACAAAGTCACGCACCGGCTGACCGAACGCGCCTTTGAACTGCTCAACCAACCGGCGTCTTCGTCGATCTTCATTTCGTATCGCCGCAGCGAAAGCAGCGCCTTCGCCCTGCTGCTGCTCTCCCGCCTGAAAGCAATGCGCCTGAATCCGTTTCTGGATATGAACATCAAAGCGGGGACCGATTGGCACGCGCGCATCAAGGATGAAGTGGTGAACCGCGAATACTTTATCTGCATCCTGGGTCCGACCAGCCTGGAATCGCGCTACGTCGTGCAAGAACTGGTCTGGGCTATCGAAGCCAACGTCGAGATCATCCCGATCTGGCACAATGGCTTTAACGATCAAACGTTGGAGAGGTTTCAACGCGCCACCGAGGGACGGATGAGCGCCTTTTTCGCCAAACAAGCGATCCGTGTTGAGGAAGAAAGCGCCCTGGCGTATGATGGCGCAATCATCCAACTCTTTAACCATTTTGGCATAATGCCGTTTTAACCGATATCCAGCCAGCAGGGATCGCGCGCCTACCGTCGTACTACACCCAGGACAATAAAGATCACGCCCAACACCACAAACGCGATTCGCGCCCCGTTGCGCCCGAACATTTTCTCAAAACTGAATGAACGCCGGGCTTGCATTTCCAAAAACCAATTCAAATTCAGCGCCCCGGCGACGATAAAAAACACACCAATTCCGATCAGAACAAGCGTGACAGCGGCCAATGGACAAACCTCCTCAGTGACAAATGTGATTCAATGCCACGGGATCATACCCCACGCCCTAGCTCAGATCAAAAAAGGCGCTGTTCCGAGAAACCCGAAAACAACGCCTTTACGGTGTGCTGATTTCAATATAACGTCTCCACGAATCCGGCCCGCTCCCCATCTCGACCACGAGATAGCTCGTGCGCGGCGTCTTGGGTTCCCAGCGCAGCTTCATCCCCGCTTCACCGGGCAGACGATCCCCTTTGCGGTGATTGCACGCAAAACAC
This sequence comes from Anaerolineae bacterium, assembly GCA_016929355.1. Classification (GTDB taxonomy): domain Bacteria; phylum Chloroflexota; class Anaerolineae; order Aggregatilineales; family Aggregatilineaceae; genus JAFGJA01. The sequence goes on from JAFGJA010000175.1 coordinate 2,982, forward strand.
GCACACGCCGTATTCGACCACGTATTTTTTCCCCCGCGCGACTGCGGCAGAATGTGATCCACCGTCAGATCGCGGCGGGTGAGGCGTTTGCCGCGCACCACATCCCCGATCCGCGCGCCACAATAGATACAGGTATATTCGTCACGCGCCAACACACCCGGACGGCTCCAACTGGCATGACGGCGCGGCACATTGATGAAGCGGCGCAGCGCGATCACGGACGGGACCGGAAATTGTGACCGCACCGTGCGCAAAAACCGCCCCGACTGTTCAACCACTACCGCCTTGCCGGAGAGGATAAGATTGATCGCACGCGGGATCGTGATAACCGTTAACGGCTCCCACGTGCCCCCGTTAAGTAATAAGACTCGGCCTTGTATCATAATGGACCGTCTTTCCGACTAATCCCCCTTGCTAATCGAACGATCAAAGCCATTATATAACTTTTCACAAGCGCGTGCCCTTGACTTTTGGCCTATTCTGTGCAGCGTATTGTGAAAAATCCAACGACTATGATCCGGTAGCAAGTTTACCACAACGTTAAGTTGTGATAAAGGGTCAGTAGAGGTCAGTAAAACTTTGTTAATGTGAGGCCGAATCCCGCAAACGAAGCGTTACCCATGTGATCCCCTGCCCCGCCTGTTGGACCGCAAACACCGCACCAAAAATCACCGTAGCGGTCAACACAATCGCCGGACCCGTCGCCACGTCTTGATGAAACGACACGTAAAAGCCGATCACGCTCGACAGCGCGCCGATGAAGGCTGCGATCAACATCATCGGCAGCAGGCGGTGACTGAGCAGATTCGCAGTCGCGGCGGGCGTGACCAGCAAAGCGACCATCAGCGCGATCCCCACCGTTTGCAGCGACACCACAATCGTGATCGCGATCAGGACCAGCAGCAGCAAGCGGAAAAATTCAGTCGGCAGACGCAGCGTTTTCGCCAGCACCGGATCAAACGAGATGATCATGAACTCCTTGAAGAACAGCGCCACCAACGCCAGCACGATCAGCGCGAAAATCGTGATCAGCCGTAGATCGGCTTCCGACACGCCGAGAATCTGCCCAAAAAGGATATGCGTCAGATCACCCGCGTAGTTGTCGATGCGCGAGATCATGGCGATACCGAGCGCAAACATCCCCGCGAACACGATCCCAATCGCCGTATCTTCGCGGATTTTTTCGTGGCGCGTCAAAAACCCGATCCCCAGCGCGCTGAACAAGCCCGCGACTAACCCGCCCCAGAACAATTCATCCGTTTCGCCGTTAGTGCGCTGGTACATAAACGCGATCCCCGGCAGGATGGCATGGGCCAGCGCATCGCCAAAAAACGCCATGCCGCGCACCACCACATACGTGCCCATCACGCCGGAGATGATGCCCACGATGATCGCGGCTTCGAGGCTGCGCGTAAGTAACGGATAGGCGAGCGGATCAAGGAACCAGGAATTGAGCGTGTCTAGCATTAGTTCTTCTTTCCATTCATCAGCCGCTCGATCTCCGCCGCCGAGATCATCGCCGTGAGGTCAATCGTGAGCGGCGTCACGGAAACGACTCCCTCGCGGATCGCGGCTACATCTGACTGCGGATCAACCGGGGCGTGGTAATCGACGGTATAGCCCAAGCGCCCCACATCACCTAACTGGCGGCGCAACGGGGGGAGCGGCAGAAAATAGCGTGAGCGTTCCAGGCGTGTCATACGCCAGGCGGATTCAGGGGTGGCGCTGGCGGGAATATCGAGCTTCAGCACATCCACATGCGCGGGCCGTTCGCCGTTCAGCCAGCGATCCGCGAACAGGCGCGTAAAGTGAATCGCGGCAGTGAAATCTACCGAGTCATCGGGATTGTGATGCAGCGACGGATCGGTTTCGATGGATACGGCCAGCGCCGGAATGCCCAATGCCGATGCTTCGATGGCTGCGCCAACAGTGCCCGACCCGGTAATGCCTGTCCCCACGTTTTCGCCAAAATTGATGCCGGACACGACCAAATCCGGTTTGCGCGCCGCCAGTTCGACCACGCCATGCTGCACTGCCTGCGCGGGTGAGGCATTCGCCGCGTAACCGGGCCACGACTGCCCGTTATAGCGCACCGTCCGTTCGAACAAGCGCCCGTCGTTGAATTGCGGGAAACTGTGCCCCATACCAGACTGCTGTTCGCGCGGCGCGACGATGAGCAGTTCGCCCAACGGATCAAGCGCGGCGGCTAAAGCGGCAATACCGGGCGAATCGATCCCGTCGTCGTTGCTGATGAGGATGAGAGGTTTTTCGGTCACGTTAATTATGCCTTCCTATCTATCATTGAACTCTATCGACCCATTTTACCAATAAAGATTGTAACCACGTTAGCACCAATAAAATCTCTTTTAACCAAACTCTATGTAGGGACCGACCAGCGTGTCGGTCCAGGGCAAACGCGGACCAATTTTGTCGTCATCAATGCGGCCCCACCCCCGCGCATACGACCTCCCGCCAAGCCGGAGAGCGGGACTTGACCAGCCACTTAACTCCCCCCCTCCATGCGTGGAGAGGGGGCTGGGGGGTGAGGTCAATGATCATCCTCGTGATGGCACGGCTTATCAGGAACCAGCACATACTGATCGCCCTCCTGAAACAGCGCGATCCGATCCCCGAAAGTTGCGCCGAGATTCTGCGGCGTGTAGATGTCACGCGGCGCACCAAACGCGATCATGCGCCCGTTCGTTAGCAGCAGCAGCTTATCATAATGAGTCGCCGCCTGCACCAGATTATGGGTCGCCAGCAGCACGGCCACTCCTTCCTCGCGCAGCACGTCTAACACCTGGAAAATATCGGTTTCCGCCGCCGCATCGACGCCGCTAAACGGTTCATCGAGCAGCAACACGCTCGCCTGCTGCGCCAATGCGCGCGCCACAAAGACGCGCCGCCGTTGGCCGCCACTCAATTCCCCGATCTGGCGTTTGCGCAACGGCCACATCCCGACCCGCTCCAACGCTCCCCGCACGGCGATCCGGTCCTGTTTGCGCGGCAGCAAAATGTACCCGATCTGACGCGCCCGCCCCATCATCACCACGTCCCACACCGTCACCGGGAAGGTCTGGTCGATGGCTTCGCGCTGCGGCACATAGCCGATCATGGCGTGGCTGTCTTTGCACGATGCGCCCTGAATCGAGATCGCGCCCTGGTGTGGCAGCAAGCCCACCAGCGCCTTGAACAACGTCGATTTACCCGCGCCGTTTGGCCCCACGATCCCGACTCGCTCACCCGCCCGCAGATCAAATGTGATCCCCTCAATCGCGCGGTAGCCGTTATAGCCACACGCGAGATCATGGACGGTCATCACGCTTTCAGACAAACTCGCGCAATCCGTAGCGAACTCACGCGCCGCGTCATGGTTATTTTTGGTCAATATTGCAGACAGTATGTTCGCCATCGGGTTTCCTCCTAAATCACGTTTACCTACCCAGTGATTACAGATATGTTTTTTGAAAATGCCCGTTCGCTGTTTACCTCACCCCTAAATCCCCTCTCCATGCGACGGCGAGGGGACTTGATCGCGCACCGGACTCCCCCTCTCCGTGCTTGGAGAGGGGGTCGGGGGGTGAGGTTTTATTGCAGCGCCGCCGCGATCTGCCCCGCGTTGAAGCGCATATACGCCTCATACGTCGCCGCCGGACCATCAACCTCGCTCAATGATCCCGTATACAGCCGCACGATCTGCGCGCCGGTTTCCGCCGCGATCTGCTGCGCGAGCGAATCGCTAACGGTGGTTTCGGTGAAAATCGCCCGCGCGCCGGACTCCTTGATCGTGTCGATCAGGCCGATGACATCCTGCGCGGAGGGTTCGGAACCTGTGCCGCCACCGGGCAAAATCACGCCGACTACCGTCAGACCATATCGCGCCGCGAAATAGCCAAATGTTAGATGATTCGTCACCATGATTCGTTGTTCAACGGGAATAGGCGCAAACAGGGAGCGAATATCACTATCCAATGCGATCAAATCATCTAAATAAGCATCGGCATTCGCCGCGTACAGCGCCGCGTTAGCCGGATCGCGTTCACTGAGCGCGGCGCGGATCGCATACGTCCACAATACAACGTTAGCCGGATCAGTCCACACATGCGGATCACAGCCGGCATCATCACACACCCCTTCGCCCACCACACCGAGTACTTCCCCGGACTCCATCGGGCTGAATAAGGCATCGAGAGAAGATTGATAA
>JAFGJA010000176.1 GCA_016929355.1 Anaerolineae bacterium
GGCCCCAAACCTGCGCGCGAGCATTTCAATCAGTCTGCCATCTCAAAGTATCCACCATCCGTGACGCGGCTCATTTTCTTATTGTGCTTGCTGCTGCTGCTGGCTGCCTTCACGCCATCCGCGATCCGGCTGTACGTGATTGGCTCGCAGACTTTTGGGCAAGCCGTATCCAACGAGGTTGCCGTGACCGCAGTCGGTTTCGCCACTGTATTGTCTGCGGAGATTGGGCAGATCGTGTTTTCGTTGGCACTGGCGACACTGGGAACCTCGCAATCTGCCCGACGTCTTTTGATCACCAGTATGGCGCTCGCCACGATTATCAGCCTTGTTGGGAATGTACAGATCGCGCTTCCAGGTCACGAGAATAGCCCTTTCGCGTGGCTCGAATCCTTGGCGCCGCCCATAATCGTCCTGGCAACGGCATATGTGATCAAAGAACAGATTCTGGAATCCATCGAAGTCCGCCATGCCAACGAACAGTCATTCCAGACAGCGCTGGCCGAATGGCGAGTGTTGACGGTCACGCCCGAATATCACCCATTATGGAGGCAGTTTCACGCCAATGCACTTCGGGACGCTCTGCGAAAAGCAAATGCGCGCCGCAAGGAGACGCTCAGCGAAATGACTACCGATGACTGGCGCACGGCAGTCCAACGCGAGATGCGCGCTGATATGTGGTATCACGACGCGGAACAGGAAGGCGACACCTCAATGCCTTTTGCTCCGGCTATCGAGACGATGCCTTTAAGCAGCACCGGAAATGGTAAACACCCAAAAGTGAGCGCCGCCGCCGGGTGAGGTACTGCGCGGTGTGCGGAGCGGAATTACCAGCGCCGTCCAAGCTGGGAGGCCGCCGTCGGCTATACTGTTCGAATGCTTGCCGTCAACGAGCCAAACGTCAGCGAATCCAGTGGCTACCACTAGCCCCAAGTGATATGTTCACTTGGGGCCATCATTCTGCCTTCGTTAGGATTTCTCCCGAAGAGTACTTTTCGAACCATACGGGTGCCGAACGAGGTTCGGACGGGGTTAGGGGGTTTCCTGGTTATTTTGGTAAAGAGCATCAACCTGGGGCGATGTTTCGGAACGACTCGCGCTTGCGTCATCCCATCGTGATCACGACATGGCCCTGCTTATGCCCATCCTCGACATAACAATGAGCGTCCGCCGCCTGGGCCATCGGATAGCAGCGATCCACAATTGTTTTGAGCGTCCCCGCCTCGACTAATCTCTGCGCCTCGATCAGCGTGTCGCGCTTGGCGCTCGTCATCGCGCAGATCACGCGCTGTGAGCGGCGCGTGATCCATGTCCACAGCATTTGCAAAAGCTGCCGGGTCTTGAAGCTGGCATACAACACGCGCCCGGTGGCTGTCAGCGACTTTTTGCTGTGCGCAAACGAACTCCGCCCCAGTATATCGAAGATCAGATCGTAGGTTTTGCCGTTGTGGGTAAAGTCTTCTTGGGTGTAATCAATGACATGATCCGCACCGAGCGCCTTCACAAAATCCAGGCGCGGCGTCCCACAGACTCCTGTCACCTCTGCGCCGTAATGTTTGGCAAGCTGCACCACATACGATCCCATCCCGCCGGACGCGCCGTTCACCAGAACCTGCTGCCCGCGCTGAATCTGGCCCAGTTTGAGCAGCCCCAGCGCCATCAGCGATCCATACGGCACCGTGGCGGCCTCTTCATAGCTCATGTTGGCAGGCTTGAGCGCGACCGTATCATTTTCGCGCATACACAGATATTCCGCATATGCGCCGAAGTTGGGTCCGCGATATCCAAACACCGGATCGCCCACCTTGAACAGCGTCACCTCCTTGCCGACAGCTTCCACTACTCCGGAAAATTCATTCCCCAGGATTTGGATCGCCCTGCGCGGTTTGCTCCAACCGAAGCTCAGCCGCGCGGGTAGCCACAGAAACCCCGGCATATTGAATGTGCGCGGTGTGATCGCCCCGAAATTACGCCCCGCTGTATCACCATAATTCACCGCTGCGGCACAGACGCGGATCAGGATTTCGTTGTCCTTGGGCGTCGGCGTCGGGCGTTCTTCGATATGCAGCACATCGGGCGAACCATATTCCGTAAAAACAATGGCTTTCATGGATCATTTCTCCTTAAGTGGCAGGACTCAGATTATCAACCAATCGGGGCTGCGGCTGATTCTTCACACCCTTGATCAGCAGCCACGCAACCATCGACACTTCACCGACAGCCTGCGGCAGTCCAATAATCGCCGCAATCGTCGGTTCGGCATCCGGGAAGAGGATAAAAGCGGTGATATCGACCACGTAGCAGGCTCCCCCGATGATCAGCAGGACACCAAGAATGCGGGGCATAAAGTCGGATTTATAGGTCAGCCAGCCAAACGGGAACAGCCACAAGCCCCAGAAGATCCCGGCGATCATGTTGCCGTACTCTTCAAGCTTGAGAAACGTCATTGCGAATGACTGGCGCTCTTCCAGTGAAAACGTGGTCACAAAGCTGGTATCCTTCACAAACAGCAGCGCTGCCGGCGGATTCAGGAGATTCACGAATGAGATCGGGATCGACACCAGCACCAGCGATATCATCAACTGCGCGTGAGTCTTGTTCACATCCTTATACAGGCGGTACAGCGCCAGCACCAACCAGATAAACGCCAGTTGGCACAACACGTTGCTGACGATGCCGACGCGGAAAAGAAATTCTGAGTCGAGGATATTCTGGGCGGTTGCCGCCGCGTTCCC
>JAFGJA010000177.1 GCA_016929355.1 Anaerolineae bacterium
ACAGCAGTACCCGCTAACTATCACTGAGCGTCAAGCCTTGTTCGATTCGATGATTGTCGATCTGGGAACCGTGTCGCCTGATTTCTCATTCAGCCGTGAGGATTGGTAGACAAAAATCGGGCGAACACGTCGGTTCGCCCCTACAAATGCTCTCTCTTTTACCCTGCTTTTCTCTGCGTTCTTTGCGACCTCTGCGGTGAAATAGGTTTTTCCTACTTCATATCCTTCGCCTTCTTACCCCGTTCCCGGAAGCTAAACCGGATCGGCGTCCCCGTAAACGGATACTCGCGGCGAATCTGATTTTCCAGATAGCGCTCATACGTGAAATGCAGCAGCTTCTCATCGTTGATGTGGAACAAAAACGTTGGTGGGTCGGTGCGGACCTGCTGCACCAGGAAAATTTTGAGTGGGCGCGGCTGCCGGGTCTGTGGCGCATGTCGCAGCAGCGCCTCGCGCACGATCTTGTTGATGGCGCTGGTCGGGATGCGGACTAAGCGCTCCTCCTGCACCTCCATCGCGGTTTCGATCACCTTATGGATGCGCTGCCCGGTCAAGGCGCTGATGAAGATCACCGGGACGTAGGGCATAAACGCCAGCTTTTCGCGCACTTCCTTCACGTATTCGTTGATCGTGTGCGTGTCCTTCTCGATAGCGTCCCACTTGTTGACGACGATCACCACGCTCTTATACGCTTCCTGCACCATCCCGGCGATGTGCGCGTCCTGCGCCGTAATGCCGTCCTGCGCGTCGATGAGCAGCAGCACCACGTCGGCACGCTCGATGGATTTGTGCGCGCGGATGACGCTGTATTTCTCGATCCCCGGTGCGATCCGTCCGCGCCGCCGGATGCCCGCCGTATCGATCAGCGTGATCGGGATTTCGTTCCAGATGATGTGCGTATCGATGGCGTCGCGCGTCGTCCCGGCCACATCGGACACAATCGCGCGTTCGTTGCCCAGCAGCTTATTCAGCAGCGACGATTTCCCCACATTGGGCCGCCCGATCAGCGCGATCTTGATGCGTTCGTCGTCGGGGTCAGGTTCATCGAAATCTTCCTCCGCGCGGAAGGGTAATGCTTTGACCACCGCGTCCAGCAGATCACCGGTTCCGGTCCCGTGCATGGCGGAAACGGGGAACACTTCGTCCATCCCCAGTCCATAAAATTCGAAGGCATCGTCGCGGCGGTAGTTGTTATCCGCTTTGTTGGCGGCGAGGATGACGGGTTTGCTTGTCTTACGCAGCGTGTCAGCGATTTCCTCATCGGCGGCAGTGATCCCGGTCAGGACATCGACCACCATCACGATCACGTCGGCTTCTTCGATGGCGACCATCGCCTGCCCACGAATCTCGCGTGTGAATTGGCGGCTGCCTTCTTCGAGTGGGCTGTCGGTGGCGACGAGCGCCTCTTTGGGTTGGTAAATTTCCAGGCCGCCGGTATCGATCACATCGAACAGCGCGCCATTCCACTCGGCCTCATCGATGAGGCGATCTCGTGTCGTGCCGGGTATATCAGACACAACGGCAACACGCGCACCGACGAGCCGGTTAAAGAGCGATGATTTGCCCACGTTCGGGCGTCCGACCAGGGCAACAGTTGGTTTTCTCATGGTATGCCAATTTTCTCTAGGGTTAACGCCTTGATTCTAACAAATGTGGCGGGGTGTGAGAAGGGCGGGGATTTTGGCGCGGTCAGCTTTCAGCGATCAGCTATCAGCAAAAACGCCCGCGCACGGCGAGCGTTTGATCTATTTGGTTTTCTTACCTTGCTTTTCTCTGCGATCTTTGCGTCTCAGCGGTGAAATGATCTTACTCCGTTCCGGCGGCTTCATCCATCTGCAACATGCCGAAGACGTTGCCCTCGACATCCGCGCCATACGCGACCCAGCCGACGGTGGGAATCGGCATCTTGGGCACGACGATCTTGCCGCCGTTCGCGGTGACTTTCGTGATATAGGCATCGAGATTATCCACGTCGAGCGTGTTGATCGTGCCGCCGGGATGTCCCTCTTGCGGCGTGTAGATGCCACCGTTCACGCCGGGTGTATCGTTCGCGCCGGTCACGACGTTCCAGTACTCGACGGGGCCTTCCCATTTCTCGATCTGCCAGCCGAATACGTCACGGTAAAAGGCGGATACTTTTTCGGGATTTTTTGCGGGAATTTCGAAATGTACAGGGCGCGGCATAGGTGTTGCTCCTTGTGTGTTGCCATTATACGATAAAGAGATTTTAGCACGTATGTTCGAGATGTGCAAAACATTTGTTCGAGCGTAGTGTGCAGATTGGTGGGAGGTTGTGTTGAGAGGTTAATTTACCGCCGAGACACAGCGGACGCGGAGAATCTGCCGGAAGGGTTCTGGCATGATGGGCGGACGTTGGTCATCCGCACTTTTTGCGCATCACGCACAGCGAGGGAATCGCCTCGTTTGTTTTTGCACGCTGCGCCACTAAACCGTGTAGGTGTCGATGATCTGGCAGAGGCGCTCGCGCAGATTCGCGGCCAGCATGGGTTCGAAGTGATTGAATGAGGGCAGGGCGTAGGTGATTTTCAGCGTGTGCAGGTCGGCGACACACTTCTCAATCTGATCGAGTTGGGCCAGCGCCCGGTCCAGATGGACGCGGACTCCGGCGAAAAACGTATTCCAGGCGGGGCGATCATAAGGCGACCAGCGCGCCTGATTGTATGCGCGTTTGGCTTGGGGGCTGGCGTTTGGATCATCCCAGATTGGCGGGAACAAAAACGTGCGGATGTCCTTGTTGATTTGCATCACCGCTTCAACTCGCCGCATAATGGCCGTGACAGCCTCCCGCAGTTGTGTTTGTTCGGCAGGGGATAATGTATTCGCTGGCCCGTTATCCGACGCGGCAAGGTTGATTACCTGCCACGCGCCGTCAAAAATCGAGAACTGCCCGGTGATATTGTGCCCCAAGACCCCGCATATACTTTCGAACGCTTCGAGCGTGCCTTCATCGATCCGTTTGTCGATTATATCGTCGGCCATCTAAGAAGTATCTCCCCTGGTAATTGGTATTAGTCCCACTCCTAATCCTACCACAAGTAGAGTGCAATACAAAGTTGGTCAGAGGATATTGATCTAGATGGATAACGCGATCAACCACTGCGCCGCGAAATAGCTGCCCAGCACCAGAATGCGCGCCGTGCGCCAGGTTTCCCGGAAATGCTCAACGGCCAGCACGGAATCCGAGAAGACAAACAGGTACGCGCCGATCATGGCGCAGAGGGGCCCGGTTTCGCGCACTTCGATCCAGCGATTCGCCGCCTGCCACGCCATAATCATGATCGCCAGCACGTAGATCATGACCGGGACTTTCATTTCGCCCAGGTCCGGCCACAGCCAGCGCAGAATCGCCACGCCGTAGAGCGCAAAGGGGATGATATACCAGATCGGCGCGGAAGCATCCCCTTCGGCGGTGAAGGCGATGATGTAGAAGATGTGCGCGATCAAAAAGCTCACCAGCCCGTAGACAAAGCGGCGCGGATCGATCAGCATCACGTCGCCCACAATCGAGGCCAGCAAGCCGAGCAGGATCAGCACTTGATAGGTCGTCGAAACGGGATCATCGGCGAGGATGGCGATCAGGATGATCCAGATCATCGTGAGCGGCTTAAAGATGTATTCCTGTTTTTTAGTCTCGCTAAATTTGGCGGTGATGGTGAGGATCGCGGAGCCGAGCGCGAGCAGTGACAGCACAATGGTGAGAAGAGACATGGCGTTAACCCTTACGCGAACACTAAGTAGCAAAATCAGTTTAGACTGTAAGTGTAACGCACATTGGGGCGCGCTGCATCAGGTTTTTTTCTTGCGCCCTTCGATAATCGCCAACGGCATGCCGGAGCGTATCGCCAGCGTTTGCCCCCATGCCTCTGCATATTGCATCGAGAACCCGATCACTTGCGGCTGCGGATCATCCGGCAGCGTATACGTGATGCGCAACATGCGGGGTAAACGATATATGGCGATAGCCGCAAGTTCGATGATCTGCGTATAGGCCATGAACGAGCGCCAATTGTACAGTATCCGATCCGGTGCAAGATAGAGGTTTCCTCGCTCATGACTCTGCCATGCCCCATAAATAT
>JAFGJA010000178.1 GCA_016929355.1 Anaerolineae bacterium
ACGCGCATGTATCATGAAAGCCGCCAGAGTGATGAGGGTTTGGCGAAACGCGGCGTGACTCGTCTGGACATTGATCCCGATACCATTACCTGGAATCGCGTGGTAGATGTCTGTGATCGAACCTTGCGCGAAATTCAGGTCGGGTTTAATGATGACAAATTGGCCGATGGTTCCCCCAGCCCGGTGTTCCCGCGTAAAACTGGCTTTGACATCTCGGTTGCCAGTGAATTGATGGCGATTTTGGCGCTGACGACGGGCTTGAAAGACCTGCGGCAGCGCGTTGGTCGCGCCGTGGTGGGGTTGAATAAGCAAGGTAAGCCGGTGACGCTGGAAGACCTGGGTGTAGCCGGGGCGGTGACGGTGCTGCTCAAGGATGCGCTGATGCCGACGCTGATGCAGACGCTTGAGGGCCAACCCGCGTTTGTGCATGGTGGCCCATTCGCTAACATTGCGCACGGTAACAGTTCGATCATTGCCGACCAGATCGCGCTCAAGTTGGGCGATTATGTCGTCACGGAGAGCGGTTTCGGGGCGGACATCGGTATGGAGAAATTCTTCGATATTAAATGCCGTTACTCTGGGCTGATCCCGAACGCAGTTGTGCTCGTGGCGACGATTCGCGCGCTCAAGATGCACGGTGGTGGTCCGAAAGTATCTCCTGGTGCGCCGTTGGCTCCCGAATACACCTCGGAAAATCTGGAACTGCTCGAAGCGGGCGGTGGCAACCTGGCGCATCACATCAAGATTGCGCGCAAGTTTGGTGTTCCGGTGGTGGTGGCGGTGAATCGTTTCAAAGATGACACTGACGCTGAAGTCGCGCTGGTCAAGAAGATCGCCAAAGAAGCGGGCGCAGAAGCGGTTGAGATGTCTGATCACTGGGCGCAGGGTGGCGCAGGCGCGGTTGATCTGGCGAAGGCCGTGATCGAGGCGTGCGAGAAGCCGAGTGATTTCAAGTTCCTGTATGACCTGGAGCAACCGCTCAAGAATAAGATTGAGATCATTGCCAAAGAAGTTTACGGGGCCGATGGTGTTGAGTTTTCGCCTCTGGCTGAAGAGCAGATTGCGAGGTACGAAGAAGCAGGTTTTGGTAATCTGCCGCTCTGTATGGCAAAGACGCACCTCAGTTTGAGCCACGATCCCAACTTGAAAGGTGTCCCCACCGGGTTCACTGTGCCGGTGCGCGAGGTCCGGGCCAGCGCCGGGGCGGGTTTTGTCTATCCCTTGCTGGGGAAGATGAGTACCATGCCCGGTTTGGCGACGTATCCGGCCTTTATGAACATCGATATTGACGACGATGGTGAAATTGTCGGCCTGTTCTAGCGCGTCGTTCTGAATGTGGTAAGATACGTACACTGGGAAGTTTTTCCCCGGTGTACGTTTTTTATATGGCGAAGGTGGTGGATTATGGTAGAGGACCTGTTTAAACGAGCAATGGCCGCGTTTCAGGCCGGACGTAAAGACGAGGCGCGCAGCTTGTTTATGGATGTTGTAGAACAGAGCGGGCAGCATGAGCAGGCATGGTTGTATCTGAGCGCGTTGGTTGATTCGATGGAAGAACAGCAAATTTGCCTGGAAAACGTACTGACCATTAATCCCAATAACGCCAAAGCCCAACAAGGATTAAATACACTCCGGCAAAAATTGTCTGGTCAGCAAGAAACACCGCCACCCGCCCCTGAACCTGATCCCTGGACCAGTTTTGCCGAGACGCCTTCAACCACGCCTGATACCGATGCGGGTTCGCTATCTGGGGCGAGTTTTGGCGAACAGGATGATAATTTATTTGGCGCATCTGCGTTTGACACGCAAGCTGATGCAGCTGCGTTTGGCAGTGGCTTTGATTTCAACGCGACAGAAACCCCTGATACGGCGCAGGCTGCCGATGATCCATTCAGTTGGTTGAATGATGTGCCCGATCAACCGGCGACACCGGCATCGCCTGCCGCAGCAACTCCCGCCGACTCTGGCGATTTTGATGCGTTTGCCAGCAGTGTTGATTGGGGCAGTGACGATCAGCCCGCCACGTATGGCAGTGGGCGGCAGGTCGATGAACCGACTTCGGCGGATTATGATAACTGGATGGACAGTCTTCCACTTGGTGCGGATGCGGACGATGAGGACGACGCAGGCGCAGTTTCCGCATTTGGGGCTACGCCATTTGGCGACACGTCATTTATGGTTGAAGATGATTCCTATGCCGATGAGGATATGTTTGGGCAGCAAACAGCAGATGCACAATCAGATGACAGTTTTTGGGATGCTCCATACGATGCCGGCGCAGCCCCCGCCGAAGATTCATTCACAACGTTTGGGGCACAAACCACTGATTTTGGGGCTAGCCCAACGGAGTCTTCGGCATCTGCCAATGATGATTTGTTCGATTCGGCAGGTGGTTTCGCCGATGACGAGCCGGAAACAAGCAGTTTCGGCAGCAGTATGTTCGATGATCTTGAAGATGAGAATGGTTCCGCCTACTTTGACGAACCTGAACCGGCTAGTAGTGGCGGCAGTTTCAATTTTAGTTTTGATGACGGTGATGGCGGAGTCGATGATTTATTGGAAGCGCGTTTAAATGCGGTGGTTGGTGGTGCATCTGCCGCGCCGCAATCTGCGGCTCAACCGTCACCCGCGCAGCCGACTAAAGCAAAGCCCACGAAAGCGAAAACTGGTAAATCACAAGCCGTTCCAACGCCGCCCAGCGTTGACTATTACCGCTTGATTCCGGCTGATATTGAACCGTTGGCTGGGGGTATTTCACAGCGCACGATGATGCTCGTTGGCGGGATTGGTGTGATGGTGGTTTTAAATCTCATTTCATTGGTGCTGCTGGTGGTATAATGCAGCGCAAAAGATGGTGTTGAAACGCTTATAATTATGAGTTTGGCGTTGCACAGGCAGCGCCATTTTGTTTACGATATGGCATGACGAGTTCCAGTAATCAAGGTAGAGATTTATGGCAGAATTTTTTAACGTGCTGCCGCCGGATGAGGCGCGCGCTATATGGTGGGCACAGGTCACGCGCCGGGTAGATGTTGAGATGTTACCCACTCATGAAAGCCTGGGGCGTGTGACTGCGCAAGCGATTCACAGCCCTGAAGCGTTACCCGCGTTCAAGCGCTCAACGGTTGATGGTTACGCCGTGCGTGCCGCCGATACCTTTGGCGCATCGGATTCGCTGCCCGCGTACCTCGACGTGATCGGGGAAGTGTTGATGGGGCAGGCGGCGGCGGTGACTGTCGGCAAGGGGCAAACCGCATTGATCCATACCGGCGGCATGGTTCCTGATGGCGCGGACGCAGTGGTGATGGTTGAACACACCCAGTCGTTTTCGGATCAGGAAATCGAAATACACAAGCCGTTGGCATCTGGCGAAAATGTATTGCAGACCGGTGAAGATGTGACGCAGGGCGCGGAAATTTTGCCCGTCGGACACCGCATCCAACCGCAGGATATTGGTGCATTGCTGGCGCTCGGTTTAGCGGATGAGATCGCCGTGATGCAGCGCCCGCGCGTGAGCCTGTTTTCCACCGGGGATGAACTGGTCACGCCGGATACACAAAACCTCCAACCGGGTCAGATTCGTGACATCAACAGCGGCACAATTCAAGCGCTATGCCGACGCGCAGGCGCAGAAACCCAACTGCACCCTATCGTGCGCGATCAACCGGACGCGCTTTACGCGGCGCTGACCGAAGCCTTTGACGATGCGGATATGTTAGTCGTCACGGCGGGCAGCAGCGTCAGCGCGCGCGACATGACCGCCGATACGTTCAACCGTATGGGCGCGCCAGGGGTGTTGGTGCATGGCGTGGCGGCGCGTCCCGGCAAACCGACCATTCTGGCGGTGGTTGATGGCAAACCCGTGATCGGCTTGCCCGGAAATCCGGTATCGGCGATGGTCATGTTCACCCTGTTCGGTGTTCCGGCCATTTCATACCTGATGAATACGGCTTTGCCGCGTCAAAATCGGATGCAGGCGCGCGCAACCGTGAATATTCCCTCGGTGGCCGGGCGCGAGGATCATGTGCCGGTTAAGTTGGTTCAGCGTGAGGGCGAAATCTGGGCTGAACCGGTTTTTGGTAAAAGTAACCTTATTTTTACGCTGGTGGGGGCGGCTGGCTTGCTCAAAGTGCCGCTTAATACCACCGGCTTACGTGAAGGAGCCTGGGCCGAGGTGGTGCTGTTCTGATGAGTGTTCAAGCCAATATGCAAGCTATGCCGGATGATGAGCGTAACATTTATCTCGAAGATATTCCGATGGACGAGGCGCGCGCGCGGTTGCAGGCGGCGCTGGCATCGTGTGGCAAGGGAACCCCATTACCGGGTGAGCGGGTGACATTGGATGAGGCTTTAGGGCGGGTCACGGCGGAACCGGTCTGGGCGAAAATCAGTTCGCCGCACTATCACGCTGCCGCAATGGATGGCTACGCCGTGCGCGCAACGGATACAATGGGCGCGACAGAAACCCGCCCGGTGCAACTGCGCGTGCCGGATCAAGCATTTCCGGTGAATACGGGCGCATCGTTTGGCGAACAGTATAACGCCGTGATCATGATCGAACATACGCAGTCGATTACGAATGAGACGGGTGACGACTTGATCGAGATTCGCGCGCCGGTTGCGCCCTGGCAGCATGTGCGCATGATGGGCGAGGATATGGTGGCGACGGAGTTGGTTCTCCCCGCGAATCACAAGTTGCGCCCCCACGATCTCGGCGCGATTGCGGGCTGCGGGCATACCAACGTGCTGGTGCGGCGGCGTCCGCGCGTGGCGATTCTGCCCACCGGATCGGAACTTGTCCCGCCGAGCGAAACGCCCGATCCCGGCGCAGTGATCGAATACAACAGTATTGTACTGGGCGCGCAAATCCACGAGGCGGGCGGCGAATTTACTCGTTTTCCCGCGCTGCCGGATAACGCGGATGCGATTCAGGCGACGATTCTTGAAGCGACTGCCAATCACGATCTGGTGCTGGTGCTGTCGGGATCGTCGGCGGGATCGCGCGATTTCACGGCGCGCGCGGTACAACATACCGGAACGCTGCTGGTGCATGGCGTAGCGGTGCGGCCCGGTCATCCGGTAATTATGGGCGTGGTTAATGATGTGCCGGTGATTGGTGTACCGGGCTATCCGGTATCGGCGGCGCTGACCGGTGAAATTTTTATCCGCCCCTTGCTCTATGGATGGTTGGGGCAAGCTGTACCGCGCTACGAAACGATCACGGCCACCTTGACGCGCAAACTCGTGTCGCCAACGGGCGATGATGATTTCGTGCGTGTGACAGTGGGGCAGGTTGGTGATCGCACGCTGGTCACGCCCCTAGCGCGCGGTGCAGGGGTGATCACGTCATTGGTGCGCGCGGATGGGCTGCTGCATGTGCCCCGTTTTAGTGAAGGCGTCGATATTGGCCGCGAGGTCGAGGTGCTGCTGTACCGCTCGCCGGAGGAGATCGCGCAAACGGTGGTGGTGGTCGGCAGTCACGATCCGATGTTGGATTTGCTCGGTCAATTTCTGGCGGTGCGTTTTCCCGGCTATCGCCTGGCCTCGGCTAATGTGGGGAGTTTGGGTGGGTTGGTCGCGCAGAAACGCGGTGAGGCGCATCTTTCCGGCACGCATTTACTCGATCCTGAAACGGGCGAATACAACGTATTGTATATCAAGCGCACATTAGGCGATAAACCTGTGCGGGTGGTGACATTCACCCACCGCGAACAGGGGTTGATCGTCGCGCCGGGGAATCCCTTAGGGATCGAATCGCTGGCTGATCTGGCGCGGGTGCGATATGTGAATCGCCAACGCGGAGCCGGGACGCGCGTTTTGCTGGATTATGAACTTGAGCAGCGCGGGATCGCGCCGGAACAGGTCGAGGGTTACGAGCGTGAGGAATACACGCATCTCGCAGTCGCGGCGGCGGTGGCTTCTGGCAGCGCGGATTGCGGCATGGGGATTCGTAACGCGGCAATGGCGCTCGATCTAGACTTTATCCCGGTGGTGCACGAGCGTTATGATCTGGTCATCCCGGCGGAATATGTCGAATTGCCGATGATTCAGCATGTATTGGCGCTGTTGCATGATGATGAATTCCGCGCGGCAGTGGCGGATCAACCGGGCTATGATGTCACGGCAATGGGGCAGGATGTAGTAGTTTGATTTTTTGGACACAGATTTTCATAGATGAACACGGATCAAAATCTGTGCAATCTGTGGTTATCTGTGTCCGGATTATCTTTACGAAGTCGTGTCTTCGTGCATGGCCGCGAACCATTCAGAGGGCAATTTGGTAACTCGGCCTTCATGCGTGATGCAAATGTGTTTAGAATAGCCTGTTACGCACACCTGACCGGATTCCGCGTCCACGATCTCGTAGCCGAATTGAACTGCGCGGCTTTTTAGTTCATCGACCCAGCAGCGCGCCGTGATGCGTTGGGCGTAGCGGGTGGGCACAATATACCGGGCATGGACTTCAACCACTGTCAACCAATAGCCACTGCGCTCGAAATCGGCATAACTTGCGCCGCGCTCGCGGGAATAATGGCTGCGGGCTTCTTCAAAGAATACGATGTAATTTGAGTGGTGGGTGATGCCCATTGAATCCGTTTCAGCGTACCGGATGTGGAAGGTATTTTCGGTAACGATCCGATCTGTTGGGGCCATAAATTACTCCTTACACTCGGTAGAAATCCCGCAGCATTTTAACGTCAGCGCCAGATCGACGCAATAGCGCGGCAATGAGGAAACAAAAATCATGAGTGAACATTATGAGGTGGTCGAATTTACCGCCGAAACCGTTGGTGAACGCCTGGATAAAGCGCTGGCAGAACGATTTGAGGACCTGTCCCGCGTGCAAATTCAAGCTCTGATCAAAGAGGAACGGGTTAGCGTAGACGGGAAAACGGTTAAGGCATCGTATCGCATTGAGGGCGGCGAATTAATCCAGGTGCAAATACCCATTCCCGATGATGATACCGAGCCGGAACCCGAACAGATTCCGCTTGAGGTGCTGTACGAAGATGAGCAGATCGCGGTGATCAACAAACCGGCGGGCATGGTGGTGCATCCGGCGTATGGCAACCAATCCGGCACATTGGTGAATGCGATTCTGGCGCGTTGGCCGCAAACCGCCGAGTTTGGCGAGGCAGATCGCGCGGGGATTGTACACCGGCTGGATAAGGAAACGTCTGGCGTGATCGTGATCGCTAAAACGGCGGCTGCGCTGGATCATCTACACGCGCAGTTTAAGGATCGCACGGTCCAAAAGCGGTATCTGGCGCTGGTCGAAGGGACACCCGATACGTCAGATGGATTGATCGATGCGCCGATTGGCCGAGATCCCAATAATCGGAAAAAGATGGCGGTGATTCGTGATGGGCGCGCGGCGGTTTCCGAATTTCGCGTGTTGGAACATTATGCGGCGCACAGCCTGCTCGAAGTTTTCCCGAAAACGGGCCGCACGCACCAGATTCGCGTGCATCTGGCGTTTCTGGGGCATCCGGTGGTGGGGGATCGGGTGTATGGGCATCGCAAGCAGAAAATCAAGCTGAAACGGCATTTTTTGCACGCCACAGCGATTACATTGACGCAGCCGGAAACGGGTGAAACACTTACGGTTGAGGCGGCGCTGCCGGTGGGCTTGCAAAACATCCTCGAAAAACTGCCGCATTGATCATCATGCATCGTGTGTCGTATCAGGCGGGCGGCGGCGAGTCGCCATTTACCAGTCCCGTGCTTATGCGTTATACTCGCGGCGGTAAATCAAACAGATTGTTGACGCACTTGATCACGAAGGATAACCCACATGATTCCGGTATTTCGCCCCGCCGTTGGGGATGATGAATGGGCAGCTATTAAAAATTGTTTTGACACCGGCTGGATCGGCCTCGGTCCTAAAACTGCTGAATTTGAAAAAGCGTTTGGCGAATTCATCGGCGCGGAATACGTGAGCGGCATGAATTCCTGCACCGCCGCGCTGGATATGGCATTTAAGGTGTTGAACATCACTGAAGGCGAAGTGATCACAACCTCGCTGACGTTTGTCTCATCCAATCACGCGATTTTATACAACAACTGTACGCCGGTTTTTGCCGATGTAAAATGCGATACGCTCACGCTTGATCCCGATGATGTGCGGCGCAAAATCACGCCCAATACGCGCGCGTTGATGCTGGTGCATTACGCCGGGCATCCCTGTGATATGGATGCGTTTATGCAGATCGCGCAGGAA
>JAFGJA010000179.1 GCA_016929355.1 Anaerolineae bacterium
CAGTTGTGCGCCACAAGGCCATTCACCACAATCGAATGGGTAATTGGCTCGGTCACATCAAATACATCTTCAATACCGTCCTCGGTGATCGCTTCCACCGTCGCGGTGAACGTTTCACGATAAGGCCCGCGTTTGCCGCGCGTGATATAGTCGGTGAGCGCGGCTTGTTTGTAGTCCATCAAAAAGCCGATTTCGTCCACGAATGCAAATATATTCTGATCGCTGATCGTCAGTTCTTGGTAATCGCGGTTAATACGGCTGGCAATCCCAAAATTGAGCAGGATTTGTTGCACGCCTTCGAGTAACTCACATTGATCGCTCAGACAGCGAATTTCACTATGCTGAAAATCTGCGTGATCTGTGAAAAATGCCTGCAAAAACCCGCGCTGCATATCTTCACTGCCCATAAATACCGTTTCGGGTACGAGATGTAATGTGTCGTTGTAGGGTCGGGTTTGCAAACCCGACCTTATAGTTTCGTTTTTTGCCTGTTGCATTGCCACTACAGGTTCTTGGATTGCTTTTGTATTCGCTGCTCCCAACACACGCCCTAATGCGAGCGATCCTTCACCTCCAAATCCCCCCTTGCGATTCAGAATATGCAGCTTGTCGCCCGGTGCGAGGTCTTGCAGTTCAACCCACCCGCGCGGCGTCATGAAACGGTGATCGGCTGTCGCGCGTACAAAATAGCCCTCTTTCGTTTGCAAACGATAGACTGGTTTGGTCCCGGTGCGAAAAACGCGCGAGGCCGGAGTCGTCGCGCCAGCCAACCCAAAACGCCCATCAACGGTCACTTCGATCTGCGTTTCGTCGTCAAATAATTCTTGCGCACGCTGCAAACCCTGATCCGTGTACAACAACGTATCGCCAGTAACGCAGGGATTTGTGGAAATCAGCGGACTGAAGTAATGGCTGTTCGAGAGCTTATTTGTCCGCTCACGGAACCAGATACCCGGTTCGGCGCTGGCCCAGGCACTCTCAATGATCGCGTTCCACAGATCGCGCGCTTTGACTGTCTCGTAATGGATAACCTTGTGCCCATCCGCGATCCACTTGTCGAGATCGCCATCCCACAGATCGTCATAACCGGGTTCGTCCGTATCGGGAAAAACGAGATCCCAATCCTCATCATTTTCGATGGCTGCCATCAGCCGGTCTGAAACGCCGACGCTGATATTGGCGTTATTCATACGATCCATGTTGCGCTTGACGTTGGTAAATTCGAGAATGTCAGGATGCCAATCGTTGAGAATGAGCATCAAAGCCCCGCGACGACTGTTATGCGTTACCAAGCCGTTTGCCAGATAGGTATGATTTTCATCGACTTCGAGATCAAGCGTGAGCGACTGTCCGGCTGGTTCAACACTATCCACAAACACAAACCACGTATCATTTACCGGACGCGCATGGCGAGCAAATGCATCGTGTGTTTTTTCCAACGTCATATAAGCGGATAGAGTGAGGTTGCGATCCCCGCGCTTATACCGGAGCAACTTCCGGCGCAATTTGCCATCAGTCGCTTTGAAGCGTTGCCCTGTCGCACGAAAATCGCCTTGCGGGAGCATTGTCGCTGCTAGCACCGGTTCGACCCAATATTCAGGATTGGGCAATACATACGTGCTTTCACGGTTTAGATCAGGTTCAAAACCCATACACGCCGCGTAACGCGAACGGGGATCGCAACCAATCGTAGCTTTCCACGCTTGTAAACCTCGCACCGAATGCACACGCAACCGCCAAACGGGGTTGCTGCCAAAGCGATCCTCTGAATACGGAAACTGATCGATTCTGACGGGACAGCCTAAACCAATCAGCAACGTGGCGGTTTCGTCAATTAGTCGCTTGGAAATGCTGCTCAAAGAAGGATAGTTATGGGAAATTCCACCGTCAGCCTCAAACAATCCGCTCAGGAACGCGCCCACCACTTCGCGCGGACTCTGGCGGATCAGGCGCGGAATATGCACGGCATCACTCGCCGGTTTATCAAGCCCGTTCAGAATCAAAAATTCCTTGAGCGCCCGGTTACTGATCAGGTAAATGAGCGAGGCATCCTCATCTTTTTGCTGGATACGCACATTGACGCCAGGGAACAAGCGCTCTAACATTTTCGGCATCTCATCCACCAGATAACTTGAGTGGGCCACCGCCACACCCAGACGCCAATCACCCTCTCTGGTGGTCATAAAACCATCACCCATAAAGTAACCGAGGAAAAAAGCTAAATCTTCATCGACTACGGTTGGTAGATCAACTTCTACCTGATTGAAATGGTGGTATTCGGGATGTTCGAGCGTTTGTAATTTTCCTTGATGTTGGTTCAGTTTTACGAGGATCGCGTCGCCCGTTTGTAAGTGTTCAAGTTCACGCCATACCGGGCCTTCATCCGTCATCACTTTGACCTTGTGATTCGGCGTGCCGATAAGGGTCAAGCCCATATCCGTTTGCACCGACAGCACATCAGCCACACCATTATTGTAGACTCGGCGTGATACACGCTCTCCCTGATCGGTCTTCACCGTGATCGTTTGTTCGCGCCAACCACGCTCGGTATGCTGCACCATTTCATCCAGGCGCAGCAAGCCATTTTCCGTAAAGACAAGCGTATCGGGGATCAAACATCCCCCCTGTTCGATCAGCCCTGTAACAAAGCTATAAAGTTCACCCCAGGACACCGTACCGCTCGAACGACCATTCACGCCGCGCACATACGCATACCGGGGCCGCAGACTCGAAATGTTGATGCCTACGCCGCCCCCGCGCGACATGATCTCAGTCATCTGCCGCAAGGTTTCGATGATGCCATCGCGGGAATCATCAGGTGAAGGTAACACATAACAATTGTAGAATGTAAGATTTTGACTAGTACCTGCCGCCGCCAGAATACGCCCACCGGGAACGAATTTCCAATCCTCCAACAGCCACCGGAAGCGTTCCGCCCATTGCGCCTGCCCCGCCTCGGATACTTCCACCGCCGCCACGCCGCGCGCCACGCGATCCATCATCTGACCGGGATCGGTTTCGAGCGGCTTATCGACTTCCTCAATGTTGCATGTCACTGTTGTGCCATCGCGCAGCGTGATCGTGATCTGGGGCAGATCAATTGCGTCCACTGTGCCGATCTCGCGCTGGCGGGTATCAGGATCGACGAGCGCGACCACAATATCGCCCACCGCCAACGTCTCGCGCGTCATATCCTTGAGCGCATAGCGATCCAGAAAAATCTTGTAGCCGAGGTCGTGCAACATATTGGCGCGTGCAGGTTGGGTCATGGTGGCTATTCCTTCCGAGTATGCTGTATGATTGGCACAGAAAAACCGATCCAAACGCAGCGCACGGCACATCTTGACGCTGCATGAGATAAGTCCTATATAGCTGTAGGAGAATGCTTGTTTTCCCACCAAATACTGAAGGCAACCCATATATGGCGGCATGTATATCTTCAACCCGCCATATATGGCGCTAAATGGACTTAAACTATATCAGGAACATCCGTTCATGCCTATAGTACCGAGGTCCTGTTAGGGGTAATTTAAACGATTTCTAAACGCCATTCTACGCTTTTCACGCCCTTGATCAAACGCTGTAAATTGCGGTACACTTCTGGCGCAAAAATGCCCCCGTAGCTCAGAGGATAGAGCGCAGGTTTCCTAAACCTGGCGTCGGCGGTTCGAATCCGTTCGGGGGTATCACGTTGTAATCAAGGCAATACATACATCGAGTACGTACCCTGCGGGGTATATCCGCTAATCCCACCGATTTTTTATTGGCAGCATCCCAGTTCGGAGCAAGGTTGTTCGCCAAGCTATGCAGCAGCAAATGCGCCCGATCAAGCTGCTGGCTGGTGAAGGTATAACGCGGCACACTGACCCATTTTTCGGAATGATGTTCGCGCAATACGCTTGCCCATTCCGGCGCAACCAGCATGAAAAATTGGGGCGGCGTGAGTTGATGTGGCGCAAGGGCTATCATACGGTCTATTCACCTCATTGAATTGGGAGCGGCGCGGGATGAGTTCGGATCAGAACCGATCATCTAGCCGGTACTGTTCGCTCTCCACCTCGTCTACTGGACGAATCTCACCGTCCTGATCCCAATATGCATCAGGGGTGTCATCGTTGTAATCCTCGTCCTGATCAAAATCGTCTTCATCGTCAAAATACGCCAACTCATCCGGTTTTTTCTTTTTACGCTGCCACTGCAACGGGTCTTCGAGCGTGCGTTTGGCGGCTTCGGCCAGTGCTTCGGCAAATTCCGCGTGCCGATCCAGCGCAAACGCCAACCGCTCATCTTCGATCTGAAACCGGACCAAACCCGCCGCGCGCGGACGATCCATCCGTTCAACGGCGGCGATGTCTTGAATCAGGTGCAGCGGGTATATACGTTGGACTTTTGCACCGGCCAACACCACTAAAAAGGCTGGCGTCAGGTAGAGGTCTACCGTATGACCCAATTCCCAG
>JAFGJA010000180.1 GCA_016929355.1 Anaerolineae bacterium
CTGATGATCATCCACCTGCTGCAAACGATCTTCTTCAAGATCGATGTGGTGCTGATGGAAGCGATCAACGGTAATGCCGTCGTCGGGCAGTATTCCACCGCGTATAAGTGGCTCGATGCGCTGAACATCATCCCGGCGTTCCTGACAATGGCGCTGCTGCCGATTATGGCGCGGCAGGCGCACGAGGACCGCGACGGATTGCGGCGCAATTACGGGTTAGCGGTCAAGCTGCTGGTGATGACCGCGCTCCCGGTAGCCGTCGTGACCACGTTTATCGGGGAGCCGTTGATCCGCGTGTTGGGCGGCGAAGAATACCTTCCGGCGGGCGGAGTCGCGCTGCAACTCATGATCTGGAGCATCCCTATCGGCTGGATCAACAGCGTGACCAATTACGTGATCGTCGCGCTGGATCGCCAGCGCACGCTGACGTTAGCTTTTCTGGCGGGCGTGACGTTTAACATCGTCACCAACCTGATCTTTTTGCCGGGCTACAGCTACAAAGCGGCGGCGATCATCACCATTTTCTCAGAAGGCGCGCTGTTTATCGGTTTCGGCCTGATTATCCGGCAGGAGATCGGCGGCATGGCGTGGGCTAAGGCGCTGTGGCGGCCCGTCGTAGCAACTCTAATTTTACTTGGTGTGATGCTGCTCATCTGGCCGGTTGCGCCATTGATCGGGTTAATGTTGTCGCCGGGGATTTATGCGATGGTACTGTTTGGTTTGCGTCCGTTCAATAGCGAAGAAATGGCACGGATTACGCCCTTGCTGCCGGGCCGTATCCGGCGGTGGGTCTTGCCAAAGTAGTGACTGGCTGGGAGCGCTCCCCCAAAAACAGCCCTATACTGAATTTGCGCGTGTCTACTAAGCCAAGCAAAAAGTGGGTAAATTTTTCTTCGTTTTGCGTACCACTAAAAAGACAAGCGTTCGATTATGGCACTCAACTAACGAACGATACGGTGTCTCGTTTGAGTAACACCACGCGCAGTTGGCGCTCGTTTAGCAAGCGGCGTACCACCGGGTTACTCTGAACCGGCAGCAGCAGTTCATCATCGCCTTTGACCAATTCAAAATGGTACACATCTACGCGGCGTGATCCAGCGTGCCAATGTTCTTCCAAGCCGACAATCGGACTGATGGACCATCCATCGGCTAAGTAGCGTATCAGGACATCGGCGGGGGCATAAGCCTGTGACGTGGGCGACCAATGGCGGCGGGTATCGGTGGAGCGCATTTCGATTTCGATGAAAGATGGGTTAGTTCCCATTACACTGTACCTCCTCAATAAAAACTACGGTAGAAATCTCAACCCTGGGATTATACGCTAACTGCTATACAACTATTGTACAACGAAAACTTTAGGAATTGGAATCATAAAATATAAATGTATTTAATTTTCTAACGCTGTGCGGGGTAGAGGTTTGCTTGCTTGACCGTCTTTGGCTACCGGGCTAGAATACGCACCAATCTAATCTTAGCATAGCAAGGATAAATTTTCGTGGCAACTCCAATCCAAATTAGCGATATTGCCCAGTATGATGGTCAGGATGTTACCTTGCGCGGCTGGTTATACAACCGGACGGATAAGGGGCGGCTGCAATTTTTGCTGGTGCGTGATGGTACTGGTCTTGTGCAGTGTGTGGCCTTCAAGAAAGAATTAGACGCTGAATCGTTTGCATTAGCACAGTCACTCACCCAGGAATCGTCGGTGATCATTACCGGCAGCGTGCGGGGTGATGATCGTGCGCCGGGGTATCCGGGTAAATTTGAGGTCGGGATCAAAAAGTTGGAAGTGATCCAGATGGCAGGCGAATACCCGATCCAACCTAAGGATCACGGCGTGGAATTCCTGATGGATAACCGCCATCTGTGGGTGCGATCATTGCGCCAATGGGCGATCTTGCGCATCCGTGCGACGATTATCAACACGATCCGTAACTGGCTGGATGATCACGGCTATTTGCTGATCGATACCCCGATCCTGACTCCGGCGGCGGGCGAAAACACGACCACGCTGTTCGAGATCGATTATTATGGCGAACCCGCATTTCTGGCGCAGACGGGCCAGCTTTATAACGAAGCGAATATGGCCTCGTTTGGCAAGGTGTACTGTTTTGGTCCCACTTTCCGCGCGGAAAAATCCAAGACACGCCGCCACCTGATGGAATTCTGGATGGTCGAGCCGGAAATGGCCTTTTTCAATCTGGAAGACCTGATGGCGATGGAAGAACAGTTTATCAGCGCGATTGTGCAGACGGTCCTCCAAAAGCACGCGATGGAACTCGAAATCCTCGAACGCGATACGACCCGTTTGGCGCAGATCACACCGCCATTCCCGCGTATCAGTTATGATGACGCCGTTGAGCGGTTGCAAAAATTGGCCGCAGAAATCGACGATCCCGAACGCAAAGCGGAACTGGCGATTGAATGGGGCGGTGATTTTGGCTCGCCGCACGAAACCGCCATCGCAGAAATGTTCGAGAAGCCGGTGTTTGTGTATAACTACCCCACCGCCGCCAAAGCGTTCTATATGCAGCCGGTGGAGGGTCGGCCCGATGTGTGCCGCAGCGTGGATTTGCTCGCGCCGGAAGGCTACGGCGAGATCACGGGCGGCAGCGAGCGCATTTATGACGCGGACCTGCTCGAAGAACGAGTCGCGGAAATCGGCATTGATCCCAACGTGTATCGCTGGTATCTCGACCTGCGCAAGTTCGGCAGCGTGCCCCATTCGGGCTTTGGGCTGGGCGTGGAACGGACTGTCGCGTGGATTTGTGGCTTGCCGCATATTCGGGAAACCATTCCCTACGCGCGCATGTTGAACCGGTTGTATCCATAATTTACCTCACCCCCCGTCCCCCTCTCCAAGTTTGGAGAGAGGGAGTCAGGTTGTGCGATTAAGTCTCCCTCTCCGGCTCGTGGGAGAGGGGGATTTAGGGGGTAAGGCCGTGTGGTCCATATATTCCATAATCTACACACTATGACGATTCTCGAACAACGTAACCTGATCCGCCGCCTTCTAGACTCGACCAGCCCAACCGATGCGCCCACCGCGTATTACGCGCTGTTTCACACACCAGCAAAATCGGCGCTGACCGTGCAAACGGATGATGCGGGGCGGGCAGTTGGGTTTGTGGCGGACTGCCGCACCGGGATCGATCTGTTTCGCTCGCTGATCACGCTGCGCTGCGTGGATACGGCAACGCAGGCTGCTGCCGAAATTGCCGCCGATCTGTTACAGCAGGCTTTGACCCCAAACCGTTCGTATATTTTGTTTGCCAGCGCGGATCAGATCGCCAATACCGGGGGCAGCTTACAGCTTGATACGGTGCGCACGCTGCACATTTACCAACTGGATCGGGCACGCTTTGAGCCGGTGATTAATGTCCTGGTAAAAGAGCGCACCTCGCCGGATGGATCGCCGCGCTGCGTGATCGAAACCGAAGGCCGGCGCGCATTAGCTGGTGTCAACTGGCAGAGTCCGCGTTTCGCTGAGATTTTTGTGCATACGGATGCCGCCGCCCGCCAACGGGGATGGGGCATCAGTGTGACCTCGGCGCTCACGCAGATGTTACTGGCTAGTGGGCGCACGCCGATCTATCTGGTTGAACCGGAGAATGAGGCATCGCGCAACTTAGCTGAAAAACTCGGTTATGTGGATACGGGCGCGCAGCAAATTTACGCCGACGTGGTGTATCTGGGACATCCAGGCGCACACGATAATTCAGAAATGACGTAACTTCATGGTCGATTTTACCCTCACCTTTCCCCCCGGATTTTTATGGGGCGCAGCCACTGCCGCCCATCAGGTCGAAGGCGGATCGCCGCCGAATAACTGGACTGCGTGGGAGCAAACGCTGGGTCATATTTACCGCGAACACGTCGCGGGGCAGGCGTGTGATTGGTGGGGCGGACGGTACATTGAGGATTTTGATCGCGCGGTGGCGATGCACCACAACGCGCACCGCTTTTCGGTGGAATGGAGCCGCATTGAGCCGGAACGCGGCCAGTTCGATTTGCCGGCGATTGCGCATTACGCGGACGTGCTGCGCGCCTTGCGGGAGCGCGGTATGGAGCCGGTGATCACACTGCACCATTTCACAAATCCCCTTTGGGTTGAGGAGATGGGCGGCTGGCTCAATGAGGAAACGGTGCGGCGGTTTGCGCGTTTTGTGCAGGTCGTCATGGAGGAATTGGACCAGCCAGTCACGATGTGGTGTACGATCAACGAGCCACTGGTTTACGCGACTAATGGCTATCTGGTGGGACGCTTTCCGCCCGGTGACAAAAATCTGCGGAATACCTTCCTCGTGATTGAAAATCTGCTGCGTGGCCATGCGGCGGCCTATCACACAATCAAGGATATTCAGCCGGACGCGCAGGTCGGATTGGCGAAAGCGCAGATCAATTTCACGCCGATGCGCCCATCCTGGCTGCACCAGCCCGCGCGTAATCTGCTGCGCCAGACGATCAACCGCGCCTTCATTGATGCAATCATAACCGGCGAACTGCGTTTGCCCATGCACAAGGTCGAGTTACCGGAAGCCCGCGATACGCTCGACTGGATCGGGCTGAACTACTATTATCGCTTGCAGGCGGGCTTTAATCCGCTCAAACCGCAGCAGGTCTTCATTGACCGGCGTCGTCCGCGCGAGGGTATCCTGGGGCCGGAGAGCGTCGGGGAAATCTGGCCGGAGGGGATTTTTGACGAGATCAAGTGGCTGTGCCAGCGCACGGATAAGCCGCTTTATGTTACTGAAAACGGCGTGCCCGATGGCGATCTACCTGATGACACGCTGCGGCAGGTGCATCTGATCCGTAGTTTGCGCCGCGTGTGGGATTCGGTGAATTACAACTTTCCGGTGAAAGGGTATTTTTACTGGACGCTGGTCGATAATTTTGAATGGGCGGAAGGGTATGATCCCGCGTTCCGATTCGGGCTGTATGGGTGCGATCTGGAGACGCAGGTCCGCACCAAAAAGCGTAGTGCCGACCTCTACGGCGCGATTTGCGCGGCGAATGCGCTCACTTCCGATATGGTGCATGAATTTGCGCCGGATGCGTTTGACGGGCTGTTTCCGGGCGTTGACGTGCAAACGGACGTAACGTTGCCGCCACGTCCATAATTGTCAGGGGTATGGTAGGGGCCGACCAACGTGTCAGCCCAGGGCGGACTAAATGATAGCCAGTCCAGTAGGGGGTTCTTACTCCGTCACCGTGACCGTCACATGCTCCGATTCGGCGCTGTTCCCGGCGTCGTCGTAGGCGATAGCCCAAAATGTTTGCTGGCCGGTTTCTGCGATCTGCCACCGGGCGCTGTGCGGCCATTCTTCGCTGGTTTCGATCAATTCGCCGTTCCGGTAGAACTCCACATAGGCCAATTGCACATTATCATCCGGTTCCGCTTGAAGTGGTATGTAAATATCGCCGGTTTGATAGATGCTGTCCGGGACAGGTTCGAGCAAGGTGATCGTCGGTGGCTGGTTATCGACGGTCACGGAGACAGGGACGGTTGCCAGGGTGTTATCTGTGCGGATCATGGTCAGGCGCAGCGTATACACGGCTCCATCACTCAAAGCGGTGGTATCCCACCTCCCCAAGATCATATCGCGCCCCTGTTCGGTTTGCGGCTCGCCAAGCTGGAACCACACATCCGGCTGTGTGCCTGCGCCGTAATCCAGCCGGTAGTACGCGAAATTCTCATCGGTAGCGTTGCCGCGGACCGCCACCGTGCCGCGTACATCCTCCAAAAACTGCGGGCTGATGATGGCGACAGGGCCAAACGGCGTACTGGCTCCCGCCACATCATAGTCGGTGGGCGGCAGCCGTTGGCCGGTTTGGCGTGCCCAGGCGCGGGCTTCGGGCGGGTAGTCGAAAAAGACCTGATCTTCGACACAGTTCGAAGGGGATGACGCATTTGCCAAGCGCCACGTACAGACGTTGATCGCGTAGTTGTTCCAGTAGGTATCTGCCTGCTGTGGCTGCGTATCAATACCCATTGCCGGATCGACAAAAAATAATTCGCGTTCCTGTTCGCAATAGCGGGTGGGCAGTAGACCGGAAATCTGGCACACGGTGCGCTCGACGACTGTTGCGGGCTGTGTCCATTCCTGGCGGGGCAGAGCATCGCGCGTATGCACATATTCCATCAGCGCGTGCCAGATCGGAGCCGCGCCGGAAATCCCCGTCACATCGTTCATCGCGTGATTGTTGTTGTTCCCCATCCAGACCCCGGTCACGATTTGCGGCGTGTAACCGATAGCCCAGCTATCGCGGTTGTCGTTGCTGGTCCCTGTTTTAGCCGCCGCAGGCCGCGAAAGTTCCATCGGATTGCCGCGTCCAAAGGCGGGTTTGCGCGCCTCGTTATCGGCCAGAATATCGGTCATGATGTACGCCAGCGCGGGTTCGAGGATCAAGCGGCGCTGGTAGGTGGCCGTTTCTTCGCTGTACTGCCACAAAACCTGTCCCTCTGAATCCTCAATGCGCAAAATCGCGGTGGGATTCAGCGTGCGGAAACCGGGCGTGCGTTCATCTTCATGGACCGGCATCCCGACCATATAACCGCCCGTATTGAAGACGTTATAGGCATAGGTCAGATCGAGTAAGCTCACTTCGCCGCTACCGAGCGCCAGCGCTAACCCGTATAGATTTGCCTGATTCAGCGAATTAATGCCGAGCCGGTGCGCGGTGCGGATCACCGGGCCGATACCCGTAATGTTGACCAACTGGACCGGGGGCACATTGTACGAATTGGCGAGCGCATCGCGGACGGTCATCGGGCCGTGATACTGGCGATCAATATTGACCGGGGTATAGGGTTGGCCGCCGTTATCGAACGTTAATGGCACATCGAGTGTCATCGTTGCCGCCGTGATGCCGTTGGGATAACCGGACATTGCGCCTTGCAAAAAGGCCGCCGTATACACAATGGGTTTGAATGCCGAGGCTGGTTGGCGCTGACCGTGTGCTGCCGCGTTAAATTCGCCCTGGATACCCTCATCACCATAATTGACACTGCCGACCATCGCCATAATTTCGCCCGTTTCCGCGCGGAGCATGACGACGGCGGCGTTGGTGACTTCGCGGTCTACACCGACCATAGCCTCATCAAGCGGCGGGAGATAGCTGGCGGCGACACAGGGCGTCCCGGCGGTGGTATTGGGCGTTACATACGGATCGTTCCCATCGAGGCGCATCACCTGGCTTTGCGC
Organism: Anaerolineae bacterium; assembly: GCA_016929355.1. Taxonomy (GTDB): domain Bacteria; phylum Chloroflexota; class Anaerolineae; order Aggregatilineales; family Aggregatilineaceae; genus JAFGJA01. Next base: position 7,206 of record JAFGJA010000180.1, read on the forward strand.
CACACATTCCGCCTGCAATTGCAGATCGAGATCGAGGGTGGTGTAAATGCGCAGGCCACCGCGCGTCAATAAACGCGGACCATCTAAGCCTAAATCATTCAGGATCGCTTCTGCTTCGGCGCGCACGTAGAAGGAATAGTGCGGCGCGATGATGTCGTAGCGTTCGGAGAAGGGCCGCACGGCCAGCGCTTCCTGGTACGCTTCATCGGCTTCCGGCTGCGTGAGATAGCCGTTATCGACCATTTCTTGCAGCACAATGCCCTGCCGCAGTTTAGCCGCATCGGGGTTATCGATGGGGTTTTGCAGTGGATATTGCGGAATCGCCGCCAGCATTGCGGCTTCGGCCAGCGTCAGATCGCGGGCGGGTTTGCTGAAATACTGCTGCGCGGCGGCTTCGATGCCATAGGCCCACCCGCCGTAATAATTGGTGTTGATGTACCACTCAAGAATCTGGTCTTTGCTGTAGAGGCGCGAAATTTCGGTGGCGAGGATCACTTCGCGTACTTTGCGATCAAAGGTGACGGCGCGGCGATCTTCCTCGTCAAACAGCACATTGCGCACCAACTGCTGCGTGATCGTACTCGCACCCTGGATGTTGCCCCCGGTCAGATTCACCCACAGGGCACGCCCCATGCCGCGCAGATCGAAGCCCGGATTCTCGTAAAAACTGGCATCTTCAATGGCAACGGTTGAGTCGAGAAAATACTGCGGCACATCGGCAATGCGCGTCCAACGCCGGTCCCCGCCGGTAGGATCGATCACTTCATAGATCACGGTGCTGCCGGTGCGATCATAAAGGACCGAGGTCAGAAATGCTTCATCCTCGGCGGCGGTGATCTCTTCGGGCGGGGGTAGTTCGCTGGCGTAGTGATCGTAAATCAGCAGCCCCGCGATGATTCCGATAACACTCAGGACAAGCGTTAACCCGATCAGGCTGATCAGCAGGATGACGCCCCACCGCAGCAGACGCGGCAAACTACCTCCTTGCTGCTGGCGGCGGCGGCGACGTTGACGTGTTATGCGTGTAATGTGTAGGTTGAGCATAATTATAGTACATGATAAACTGGTCAGTGAATGGGCTAACAAGTACAGCGTGAATCATACCTGGGGTGGGCAGTCATCGCAACCTTGATGGTCCTGCATTCTAACCGTCACAGCTTGGGAGAGGATTACAGCTTGGACATCCTTTGTAAGGGGGATATAGAACTTGCCATTGTGGATGACGATGTTGATCTGAGCAACGAGATCAAAGACAGCCTGGAAGCTGAGGATTTTCGCGTTGTTGTATTTCATGATGCGCCAGATTTTTTGGATTATGTACAAAATCGCAGATTACCTCATCTGGTCTTAGTTGATCTCAATTTGCCATCGACACATGGCTTTCAATTGAGCGACCAACTCAAAGCCTGTGGCGATTTACCAATTATCTTTATCTCATCCGATGTTGAAACGCGAACGGTTGTCACTGGCATCAATAAATACGCGGACGACTATATCACCAAACCGTTTGAGATGGAGATTCTGTTGGCGCGCGTTAATCGTTTGCTGAACCGAGTTTATGGTTTGGATGATCAAACGCTTACGCAAATTGATAAGCGATTAGCGGTTGATCTGGTCAACAACCGCGCCTATATGGATGATCGGATAATTGTGTTAACCCCAACGGAATCCCGGTTGTTAAGTTTGCTCGTGCGCAATATGGGCTATACGATCCCATCCGAAACGCTGATCGCGCATGGTTGGCCGCGCCAAAATGTATTGGACGAAACCTTTCGGGTTCACATGCACCGGCTGCGGCGCAAGCTCGAACCAAAAGGCGAATCAAGTTATATTCAAACGGTGCGCGGGGTGGGCTATTGTTTTTGCCCATGACCTCATCATGCCTTGAACCACAACCCAAAAAACGGTACTATCATCTTGCTTTATGAATTGTTACGCAGCATCATGCGTTTTTAGAAAGCACGGCAGATTATGAGTACTATTTTGGTGGCCGAAGATGAAGCCCATATTTTGTTGTTGATCCAACGCAAGTTGGAAGCGCTCGGCTACACTGTCTTGACAACTGCTAATGGCGATGAAGCGCTCAAGATCGTCCTGGAAGATCGGCCCGATCTGCTGATTCTGGATGTTATGCTGCCCGGACGTGAAGGGTTAGATGTGTGTCGTGAAGTGAAAACCACGTTGGGCGATCAGGCCCCCCCGGTGATCCTGATCTCGGCGCTAGGTCTTCAAAGGGATGTTGAAAAGGGGATCAATGCCGGGGCCAACGCGTACATTATCAAACCGTTTTCGCCGCGCACATTGGTTGAGCATGTGGAAAATGCGCTGCGCCAGCGTTGATCAGGTGTTGGCGAACAGCCGTTCATAAGGAAACCTCTACCACTCCCCCTGTTGATTGGCCCACTGGGGAATTGCTGCATAGACATTATATACCCAATTGACGGTCTGTTTGTGCCATCCGTGATAAAATGGATTTTTCTAAACCTCTATTCAACGCTTTGCCGGAAAATTCAGAGAGTGTACAAATGGCGAAATTGATCAACAAACTCAACACACTGGTGCAATCCAGTGTGCGCGGCGTATTAGGCAACGATCCTGACCGGCGCTACCGGCGATCTTTGCCCAAATTGGGCCAGCACATGGATCGTGAAATTGTTGCGTTACGCGATCAGATTAACGCGGCGTTGGATGATCAAGACAGCATGATTGCAGCGATCACGGTCATGCAACAGCAGATCGCGGACTGGGATCGGCAGGCTGATGCGGCGCTGCAACGGGGGGACGAGGCTGGCGCGCGGCATACCATCCGCCAGATACAGATGCAGCAGCAGCGCTTGACTATGTTGCAAGCCGAACTCGAACAACACCAGCTTTCGACCTCGGAACTGATCAGTCAGGTGAACGCGCTGGAAGCCATTGTTGCCGAGGCGCAGCAGCACGACCTGGCGGCTGATCGGGTTGGTGCGGCTGAGGCTGATACCGTCGATGACGAATCGCTCTCATCCCGGCTGCGGAATGCGCGCCAGCAAGCGACCCAGGAAATGGAACAGGTCCAGTCCACCGAGCCGGTTGCCGCGCCCCAAGAGATGGATGAACAGGCTATCGAAGATGATCTGGCCCGACGGCGCGCCCGGTTGAGTCAGTAGGAGCCGACCAGCGTATCGGCCCTGGGCGAACGCGAACCAGAGGTTCGATTGGTTTGCCCCTGCGCTACATTCTGCCGCTCGTTTTACCAACGGGCATTATCTCGCCGCCAAAATGGTGAATTCAGGCGGCGTTTTGCTTTACAAATTTCACAGATATGGTAGAACATAGGTAGGACTCATTATACTTGGCGGAAAACGGATGGATGATTCACACGAGTTTCAACAGTTTTTAGAACAACGCTATATTGAACTTCAGACGCTCTCTGCGCTGGCGCGATCCTTGAGTGCGGTCCTGGAATTGGATGATCTCTTAACTGATATTGTGGATGCTGCTGTGCGGTTGAGTAATGCGGAAGAAGGGTTGCTGCTGCTGCCGGGTGACGATGGGCAGACGCTGCGTATCCGCGCGGTGATGGGGATGGATAACGAAACGGCGCGTAATTTCAGCATCAAAACCAATGATACGTTAGCGGGACAGGTCTTTCGTTCGGGCAAACCGGTGTTGATTGGCGATCAGGGGTGGCAAAAACTCAAAACGGAATATCTGGTCAAATCAATGCTTTATGTGCCCCTGTCATTTAAAGGGGATATTGTCGGGGTGTTGGGGGTCAATAACAAGCGCGCTGAACGCACCTTTACCCCGCACGATACCGAATTGTTGCAGGATTTGGCCGCTCATGCCGCGATTGCGATTGAAAATGCGCGGTTATACGAAGAAAGCCAGTCACGCACCCGCGAATTATCGACGCTGGTTCAGGCGGGCGAAGCGGCGAATTCTACGCTGGCAATTGATGAAGTCCTGTCCATCTTTGCGCGGCAGTTGATCGGCGCGTTGGATGTGGGGCAGTGTTATATCGGGGAATATCACGCGGATCAACACACGCTGCATATGTTAACCGCGTGCCATCATGCGTTGTGGCAGCCGGGCGAAGGGCGCACTTTTGCCCCGGCTCAGATACCGGCAGTAGCCCAGGCGTTACAACAACACCGGCTGGTGGTGCTGCCCAATTTGGAGCCTCAACCTGATAATCCTGACAGCGTATGGAGTCCCCAGCGCAGTCAGGCGCAAAGCGTGGTGTATTTGCCGCTCATGAACGATGACCAACCCGTTGGTCTGGTGACACTGTACCGTATGACCACTGGCACAACGAATATACAAACGCTGCGCAGTTTGCAGCTTGAACTGCAACAGCTTGGCTTTGATCTGTTGATCACGCTCACCGGGCCGAATCTCACCCAGAAACAGTCGGTGTTGTTCAACCAACTGGTGCAGCTTTTGAAACTGACCGAAGCGCAATGGGTTGAAGTGGCGTTGTGGTATCCAGAAAATCATGAATTCTATACCGTATTATCCTATGGAGCCGCGATCTGGCCGGATGGGATGAATCCCGGTCTTGATCTGGATGCTTTGCCGCAAATGGCCCAGGTGATTGAGGGTCAGCAGCCCTACACCGATGTGCTGGTCGATGATTTAGCGACAATGCTGGACCGCGTGCATGGTAAAAGTGTGTTGGCCCTGCCGCTCTTGATGAAAGGCCAAACGGCGGGGATTGTCTTGTTAGTCGATACACTGGCGCGGCGGACGTTTTCGCGGCGCAAGGTGCGCTTAGGACAGGCGCTTGTCTTGCAGGTTGCTAACGCTTTGAGCAACGCGCGTTTGTACCGCGATCTGGAATTGAGCCTGGAAGAATTGCATCACACGCAAAGCAAACTGGTCCAGACCGCGCGCCTGTCCGCAATGGGGGAATTGGCGGCGGCAGTGGCCCATCAAATCAATAATCCCCTGACCACCGTCCTGGGCGATTCCGAATTAATTCTGCGCGATCTCGAACCGGATGATCGGGATTTTGAAGCGGTTCAGGCGATTCACCGGGCGGGCAAACGCGCGCATGAAGTGGTGCGGCGGCTGCTGGCGATGGCCCGCCAACAACAACCCGCCGATGAACAACTAGAACTGCTTGACATCAATAAAACTATCCTCAATACGCTCACCTTAGTGAAAAGTCATATATTGCATGTTAATATAGCCCTGTCGATTGAATTGGATGAGCAAATTCCATTGGCGATGGGGCTGCGTGATCAACTAGAGGATGTGTGGCTAAACTTGCTGCTGAATGCCCGCGATGGGGTGGCGGGACAGGCCAACCCGCAAATCGGCATCCAAACGACGTATGATCACCTACAGGACGCGGTACAAGTCACGATATGGGATAATGGAACCGGCATACCGGTAGAGATTCAACAGCGTATCTTTGAGCCATTTTACACCACCAAACCCGCCGGAGAAGGCACGGGTTTAGGCTTGCATATCTGCCGCCAAATTGTAGGCAAATGCGGCGGTAGCATTCGCCTCAAGAGCGCCTATAATCAAGGTACACGCTTTGAAGTTTTTCTGCCGGTCAGTACAAAAAATGAGAAAGCATTATGACAAAACCTTACATTCTGGCAGTAGATGATGATCCTGATGTGTTAGGCACGTTGTCGCGGACTCTTAAACGTGAAGGCTTTGAGGTGGCCCAGGCAACTTCTGGCCTGGAAGCGCTCAAGATATTGGCTTTGCGGAAACCCGATCTGATCATTCTCGATATTATTATGCCGGGGATGGACGGCTTAGCGGTATGCAAGAAGATTCGTGAAGATGACCAGTATAACATGGTCGCCGTGTTGTTCTTGACAGCGCGCGGTCAAACCGATGATGTCGTCGCCGGGTTGGATGTTGGCGGGGATGATTATGTCATCAAACCGTTTGAAATTGTCGAACTGACCGCACGGGTGCGGGCCTTGATTCGACGCGGGCAGCGTAACGCGGTGATGTCCAGTCCGATCCTGGTGGCTGGACCATTGAAGCTGGACTCGAACACCCATCAGGTAATCGTTGACGACGACGAAGCCCACGCGATCCAACTGACTGCTACCGAACACCGGCTGCTGCGTTACATGATGGAACACGCTGATCAAGCGCTGTCCCCGCAGCATTTGTTAGAGGCGGTCTGGGATTATCCGCCGGAAACAGGCGATCCCGATCTGGTGCGGGCGCATGTGCGCAATTTGCGCGCGAAACTCGAAGCTGGCGAGTCGCGGCCATCAGTTATTCGCACGATTCACGGCGTCGGCTACATGGTTTCGGCGTAACGGCGGGTCCCGTCAGGCTTTTTCATATAACTTTCATGGCTAGCGCGCCCAAAGTGGTGATTTGTCGCTTATACTTAAGACATCATTAGGGTTCAATCTAGCCAAGAGTTAAAAGTCGATGGGATCAATCACTACACATACGATTTTGACGGTTGATGCCGATCCAGAGGCGCGCGCCATCATCAGCCATGCGTTGCAGCAAGAGGGCCATCATATCATCGAAGCCCAGGACGCCAATGCTGCTTTGCAATTGGCCCGCGAGCGCCGTCCAGATGTCATTATCCTCAATTTTGCTTTTACCGATATGAACGGCTTTGAATTGTGCCGCCGGTTACGGGCTTTGCCCCTGGTCAACACCACGCCGATTCTGCTGATGAGCCGGCATCAAGGGGCGCATTACGCGGCGCAAGCGTTAGATAGTGGCGCCGATGATTATTTGCGCAAGCCCTTCGCCACGCGCGAACTCAAAGCACGAGTCCGCGCCCTCCTGCGGCGCACCCAGTCGTATCACATCAATGAGCGGCCTGTGTTGCGCCTGGATGCCCGGTCTAATACCGCCTGGATCGATGAGCGCGCCGTATCGCTCACGCCCACTGAATTCAGCTTGCTCTCGCATCTCTGCACAGAGCGGGAGGATCATCACACGGCCCATAGTTTGCTCCAACACGTTTGGAGCTATCCGCCCGGTGATGGTGATACCGCGTTGGTGCGCAACCATATTCGGAATCTCCGCCGCAAAATCGAAGAAAATCCGAACCAGCCGGAGATTATCATTTCCCTGCATGGACGCGGCTATTCGGTCAATGCGCATATCATGACGGGGGCGGCGGTTTAGTCTACGTGTTCCGCCAGCCACCACAGAATTCGTTATATAGCGCATAAAAAAATCCCCTGATCACGCGAGCAGGGGATTTTTTCGTTTATTTGCCAATGGCAAATTACGTAGGGGCGAACCAATCGAACCTCTGGTTCGCGTTCGCCCTGGGCCGACACGCTGGTCGGCCCCTGGAGATCATTCGTTTGCTTCGAGCATCTGCAAACGCTGTTCGGCAATCGCTACTTTGCGTTCCAACGTATCCGCCGTTTCGACCATTGATTGTTCCAGGTAGGGAAAAGCCAACCAGACATTCATCGCGCCGAACAGGAAGCCCGTCAGCACGCGGAATTCCGGCAGCGTTTCACGTACCGGCCAGTATTCAAATGGGGGATAGCTAAACATCTGGCTAAAGCCATCCAGTCCGAGCGGTCCCAGACCCAGAATCAAGTAGAGCCAGATGGGAGCCGGACGCAGCCATTGGCGCACGCGCGCAAACAACAGCCCGATCATAAACATTGAGCCGTAGATCATCACGTCACGCTCACACAGCGCTGTTTTGTAGCCCATTTCCGCGTTGCCCGTGAAGGAGCGTGCCGCCATCTGCATATCCACCGACCATGTATACAGGTCGATGTCTGCAAAGTGCGGATCGCTGGCGGCGTAGTCTTCAAACGTACCGCGATCGGTCCCCGACACGGCGCGCGGATACACAAGCTGATCGCCGAAGAAAAACCATGAGCGAAACGCGAACTGGTGGCACATCGGCCCATAGATTTTGTGGATGAC
>JAFGJA010000181.1 GCA_016929355.1 Anaerolineae bacterium
CTCAAACGCTGCATCAAAAAACGCCACCACGCGCGCCGCGTAAGTTTCCGGTTCGCGGACCCACGTTTGCCCGTGTGTGGCATCGGGAATCACCCAGAGCGTTTTCGGATCGTGCGCCGCATCGTAGTATTTCTGCGCGATCTCGGTTTCATACGGATTGCCGCCCCCCGCGATCAGGAACACGGGGCGTCCGTCTAATTCGCGGATCGCATCCGTGACCGATTCCGCCAGGGGAATATCTAACACCAGCGCCATCAGGTGATTTTGCAGGCTGTAATTCGCGTACCAGATCACGGTACGGAAACTGGTTTCGTACAAGACATCTTCTTCGCGCGCTAAGGCGGGACCGTCCGCCACGACTGCCGCGATCTCATCAAATTGCGCCGCCGCACGGATCGCCACCTGACCGCCAACAGAATGCCCCAGAATCCCGATGTGTTCGATGCCGTCTTGCGCCAGCAGAAAATCGACTGCGCCGCGCATATCACCCGCCGCTTGCCAGCCCCAGGTGCGATGGTCGCCTGCGCTCTCACCGTGTGCGCGCATATCCAGCGCTAATACCCCATAGCCCGCATCATGCAAATGGCCGATATGCGGCCACATTTGCCCGCGATCCGCGCCGTAGCCATGCAGCACGATCACGGCGGCATTGTTCTGCGCGGGCAGATACCAGCCCGCCAGCGCGATCCCATCCTGACCGGGGATCGTCACATCTTCATACGTTGCGCCCCAATCTGCCGGAGTCACGCAGCAAACCGTATGGTGCGCCGGATGCGTCACGTAATAGACCCACGCCGTCGTATAGCCCCCGTACCCGAAGATGATCAGGCACAGCAGCGCGAAAATGGTCAGGCGCACGATCTTTTTACGGCGCGATGGCTGGGAATTGGTCATATCCATGTTCCTGCAAGAATCACCGCTTCCATCATAGCAGATCGGTCCATTCTGCGCTGTGTGGTGCGAATTTTTCACGAATAAAGGCGTATACTAGGGCTAGCGCGGTTGGATGCTGTATGAGGGGGAATCATGATCATTTGAGGAGGAACGATTATGAAACACGCACTTGTACTGATCAGTTTGATCGTTATTTTGTTAGCCAGTTCGCTCGTATCGGCTGGCCCGCCAGCGCAACCAGACGACGGGATCACCGTTACGGAACCTGTAATGGGAACGGCTCCAGACTGGGTGGATGCGATTGTCTTACACGATGGCGACCAGTGTGCGCTTAGAGCGGAGGACCGTGTGCTGGCTGTTGCGCGGTCTTCAGAGGGGATCGTGGCCTATACAAGCGCCGAAAACTGTGAGGGGTTAATCGTGGTGTCGTCATCCCTGATTAACTGGGACGACCTGATCGCGCTGAATGATCTGCCCTTTGTCCAGGTCGTTCTTACGACGCAGGAACCCGATTTTATAACGGACGCGCCAGCCGACTTCCGGGAAAAGTGTCGCGATCCCGGCTGGGGCGGCAGTTTTCCGCCCGGTGGACCGCCTTATACCTATTATTATTCATCCAACGGCCTGGGTTATAGTTCGATGGACGAATGGCGCGCGACCAAACAGTCCGGCATCGATTTGCTGGTATGTACGGAAACGCTCTATGTGACCGTCGATACGTGTTATTATACCAGCAGCACGGCGTCACGGACGGTCAGCCGGGTACGGCATGATTTGCGCATCAAGCTGGTGAATTACGAAACGGGTTTGATTGCCGCCAGCTATGATGTACGCGGCGAGGATCCGCCCCACTGTACCTATACCATCACCGGGAATACGTTTTCGTTTTCGGGAAAAACCCCCAATATCGTCCATGGTTTATCATGGCTCACGGCCCAATTGAGCGGCACTTCCCTGAAAACGACCCGGACCCAGGTTGCCACGCAGACGCTCAATGCCCGCAGTGAACCCAACACCAATTCCGAGATTCTATCCCAACTGACCTACCAGACTCCCGTGAATCTCATTGCCCGCAATGAAGATGGGAGTTGGGTGGTCGCCTTGTTACCCGATATGACGCAAGCCTGGTTGTTCACCGAACTGGTATCGGTTGCCAGCGCAACGGAGGTGATGAGCCTCCCGGTTGCCGATGGCCCGGCTGCGGATGTTCCCATTAAACTCCGGTCATCCTCTCGTCTGGCCCTCACGAGCGAGACGGTTGCGACGGATTCCGAGCCAGGTGATACGGACTCGGACGCTTCCATCTTCAATTGGTCCCCGATCATACAAGACTTCGATGGGGTGGCGATGGCGCTGGTTCCTGCCGGATGTTTCAGGATGGGCAGTACCGAACCGGAATATGATTATGCGGTTGACTTGTGTCTGGCAAACGAGTCGGATGAAGAAACCTGCCAGGGATACTATCTTGATGAGCGGCCTGCGCACGAGCAATGTTTTGATGAACCCTTCTGGATCGATGTGTATGAAGTGACGAATGACCAGTTCCAGCAGTATGGCGGAGAGGCCGCCGTTGATACCCCGGTAGGCCGTGCCACTTATCCCCGCGAATCGATTAGCCAGATCGAAGCTCGCGATTTTTGCGCACAACGTGGGGGACGGCTGCCCACCGAAGCCGAATGGGAATATGCGGCACGCGGCCCGTACAATCTCATCTTTCCCTGGGGGAATGAGTTTGATGGCAGCCGGTTGAATTACCAGCCGCCTTCCGGCGCATCGTCTCAGATCAGGCCGGTGGGCAGTTACGAGTCGGGCGCGAGTTGGGTGGGGGCGCTCGATATGGCTGGGAATGTGGTGGAATGGGTCAGCACCCAGTACCAAGCGTATCCCTTTACGATTGATGGTGGTTTGCCGGATCGCGAGTCCTATGTGCTACGTGGGGGCGGGTGGTTTATGTGGCCTGAGGCGGCCCGTTCCGCCGCCCGTTTAGGTGTATTTGATTTGGTCGAGGGCTGGTATGGCAATACGGGGTTCCGGTGTGTGCGGGATGTTCAGGCTGACGATCAAATAACTGCTTCTCCATCTGATGAGTCCGTTCCTACGCCTACGCCTACGCCTACTGTCGCTGCTCCTGCTGCGGTGGAGGTTGACAGCTTTACGGAGGATTTCAGCACTAACCAGCATCATTGGCATTTGCAAGAAGGCACAGTAATTGAGGACGGTACGCTGCAACTCACCGTCCCGGAAGCGGGTGTCGTCGTGGCGGCTATCGTGCCCGATCAGGCGCGAAGCGATTTTGATCTAACCGTTGATATTCTGTCCGCAACAACCGGTTCCTATCAATATGGGGTATGGTTTCGCGGAACGGATGGGTTCGCCAATGGTTATTACTTCGTGATTGATCCCGAAAGCCGGCATTTCGCGTTGTTGATGGGCCGGAACGACGAGTGGCAGGCCGATGTAATCTCCTGGCAGTATGCAGCGCCGATCATGTATAAGGCGGTTAACACCCTGCGCATTGTTGCGGCTGGCAGCCGGATCACCCTCTATATCAACGATGTTCAAGTCAGTTTGCTCCAGGATGATACGCTACAGGGTGGCGAAATCATGCTCGTAGTGGGCAGCTACGATGATGCGGTGTTCCCGGTCACAGCCAGGTTCGACAATTTGGTAATCAGACCGATCCCCGGCGAGTGATCTTTTTAAGGAGGTTACATATAAGAAAAGGCAATAGTCGCTTATGACAATCATCACTTTTCATGATAAACATTCCCTGCAACAATAAAGGCGTATACTGGGATTAGTGTTGTTTTTGTCCATTTCACGATGGGGGAACTTTTGATGAAACGTAAAGTTTTAATGTCCCTGTTAGCCGGGACCGGGTTGGTTGCGCTCGCCTTGCTGGTGCTGATGAGCGGTTCCGCCCAGGCGCAAGAGGAGGATAGCGGCTTCGATCATACGGTTTTGCCGCTATTGGCGGGGCCATTTGAAACGGCCAATGATGTCACCGCCAAGTGTATTATGTGTCATGCGGTCCAGGCGGAAGAGGTCATGCAGACGATTCACTGGACCTGGGAATGGGAAAATCCCGAAACCGGGCAGGTGGTTGGTAAGCAGAATGTCATGAATAACTACTGTGTTGCGCTCGAAACCAATGAGCCGCGCTGCACGAGCTGCCATATCGGTTATGGCTGGCGCGATGACACCTTCGATTTTGCAGACCCGACAAATATTGATTGTCTCGTTTGCCACGATACCACCGGCACATATAAAAAATTCCCCACCGCCGCCGGTCATCCAGTCTATGAAACTACCGAATTTTCCGGCAAAACCTGGGAACCCCCCGATCTGGGTTTGATTGCGCAAAATGTCGGCGCAACCAGCCGCGAAACCTGCGGATCGTGCCACTTCTACGGGGGTGGTGCGGCGGCGGTGAAGCATGGCGATCTCGATCCAACGCTGGTCGATCCGTCACACGGGCTGGATGTACACATGTCCGCCGATGGCGCGGACTTCACCTGCACGGCCTGCCATACCACCGAGGCTCATCAGATCGATGGCAGCCGCTACGATGTGCCGATGAACTCGACGGAGATCGACGGGCTGACCGCGTGCGACTCGTGCCATGTTGATCCGCACGCTGACGCCGAATATGCGGCAGCGCTCGATATGCATCTCGAAAATTTAGCATGTGAAACGTGCCATATTCCGACCTACGCCCGCGAGATGGCAACGAAGATGTGGTGGGATTGGTCAACGGCAGGGCAAAAAGATGCCGAGGGTAAGGCATTCCAGACCAAAGACGAAACCGGCGAAGTGATCTACGACAGCATGAAGGGCGATTTTGTGTGGGAGCAGAATGTCGTGCCGGAATACGTCTGGTTTAACGGGATGGTGGAATACACGCTGCCCGATACGGTGATCGATCCGTCGGGTGTGGTCGAGATCAATACGCTGTTGGGCAGCCGCGACGATGAAAAGGCGCGTATCTGGCCGGTTAAAGCGTTCCGGGCCAAACAACCCTACGATGCGGTGAATAATACGCTGGCTGTGCCGCACCTGTTCCCGACCAGCGCGGACGATTCAACCGCCTACTGGAAAGTCTGGGATTGGGATGCCGCGATCCAGACGGGTATGAAAGCGGTTGGCGTGCCGTATAGCGGCGAATACGATTTTGCCGAAACGGTGATGTATTGGCCGATTGCGCACATGGTCGCCCCGGCGGAAGACGCGCTGACATGCAATGCCTGTCACAGCCCGGCCAGCCGCTTGAACTGGGTCGAACTCGGTTACAGCGAAGCCGAAGCGGAGATGTATAGCAACATGGCTCCGGCCCCGACTGACGAATAAGGTTTAAGGTTTAGCAGCAAGCTTTCCTCAAGCTACTTGCTGTCACACTATCAACCCCACTTTGCCCCCGACCAGTCTGGCCGGGGGTTGTTTTTTGGGGCGCGGGTGATTAATCTTCGCCCACAACGACCTCGATAGTTTGGGTTTCGCCATCGCGGAAGATCGTCACTGTGACCGTATCGCCGGGCAGCGTGTTCGTTTCAAGGAACAGTGTCAGATCGTCGCGCGTATGCAAG
>JAFGJA010000182.1 GCA_016929355.1 Anaerolineae bacterium
AAAGATTCATATAATGCGAGTCAGGAGCGGCAAATGCGTCGTGGACAAATAACGGGCGGTGCTTTGATGATGTCAGAAAAACAGTCCTGGTCAACTTTGATCAAGCGATTGATCAGTTGGTTGAAACCCAATGCATCAACGATGGATGCGAATCAGACCAGGCCGCACGTCCCATTGGTCCTGAGTGATCCGTTTCCCGTGCCATTTGATGCGACCCATACGGCCCAGGCGATCCGGGTTTCGCCGCACGTCCCTCCGGCGGCGGCGTTGGCTGCTTTGGATTTGCCTCCCTATAATGGCGTGTTAGTTTTTCATGGCGGGGCGGGTAAGATGGAAAAAGACTATATGGACGCGGCCCGCCAATTTCTGATCAGAACGATTTCCCCACTCGCCCAAAAACATCACCTGTTAATTATCGATGGTGGCACGCAAAGCGGTACAGCGCAGATTTTAGGCGAAGCCCGTGAAGCGCTCAACGGGACGTATCCCTTAATAGGCGTTATGCCGGAGGGCAGTGTCAGCTATCCCACACCGGACTCGCCGGCGGCGGATGATGACGACAACAAACTGAACAGGTCGCACTCCCATTTTATCCTGGTTGAGGGATCAACATTTGGGGATGAATCGGAGTTGCTGGTCGGGTTGTTGCGCGCGGCGGGCTGTCCTGGTGCGGCTTTTGTTATTAATGGCGGGGATATAGTGTTGACCGAGGCGAAAATGCACGGAGAGCAGGGCAACCCCATTATCACATTACGCGGATCGGGGCGGTTGGCTGACCGGTTAGCCGATCCGACGAGCACCGAACGCCGCCAACTGCCACCCTCGACCCGGCTGCATGTGGTTAACATTACCGATCCACAGGGCTGTATTGATCTCCTCAACCGGCTTTTGAAATTATCGGGATGAAACCGGGGATCAAACTATTAGCCGCTTTCAGCCGCCTCCCGCAACGCTAGAAACGCGGTTTTTAGTTCTTGCCGGATAGCGCTTTCGGGTTCCGCTAAAACAAGTTCCTGATAGGCATCCAAAAAATTCATGCGCAGCCGATGAAATAAATGTAAGAAATGGCGCAGAAAATTTATACAGTCTAACACGACGATTTCAATTCCTCCAGTTTGGTCATACATGGTTGCTGCATAATCGCGCACTTCATCGGTGATCATTTCAGTGGTGATGAAGATGTAATTGTCGATGCGTTTGCCACTGTTGGCAATTTTTTGCAGCGCATGGTCAATATCGGTGACGGTAACGCGCTTCATTTTCATTTCATAGCTGGTCACGATCTCATCGTTATCGATCAGGGTGATTTCCAGGTCGCCTAATGCGCCGGTTTGTCGATCTGCGGCGGTATGGGCATGGAGCGGCAGTAAGCGTTCGCCGAGATGCGTTTGTGCCGTGTGATAAGCTGCCGCGACGACTAGAACCGGTAGGCGACTGGCGCGCGGTGAACTTAGATGTTGCGTGATGAGCGTTACAATTCCTTCTGAGGATAGGGAAATCGCTTCCTCATTAGAGGGTAGCGCTGCTAACTGGCGATTAAGGTCCGCCTGGCGTTCATCACGGTAAATGAGCAGGCAGCGTACAATTTCGGCCAGCGCTTTTTCCGCGCTCACCCGCTTGGTGTGAACGGCGGCTAAGACATTTAATGCAGCATCATAGACGGCTTTCGGTTGGCCTTCAAGTGCCATGCCCGGTACAAGGGTTAAGTTGCGATTGCGCAACGCTGGCGTGAGAAAGGCGGTGGTTGGATTACACGGTAATTGATGGGCATGAATGAAGGGCGAGATGTATTGTTCATCATACATGCGTCCCGAATAAGTGCCCGGCTCATCAATTTGGGTATAGGGGCGGCGGATGTCCAAATCCGGTTGGTGGATTTTTGCCAGTGTGCATGCCAGCAAGAGCCGGGTTGTGGCCCGATTTCGGTTGCGACAGATGAAGCGAATCTGGTCAGCGAGTGCTGGATCAGCAATGAAAGCCGTATCGCGTTGTGATGCTGCCTGTTCGAAGGCTAAATCAAGGATGGTTGATGGATTGACCATGTATCTTCTTGCTCTACGTTGTAGTTGACCCACAAGAGTTCAGTACGTTGTTGTTTGACCGAATGAATGGTTTTGCTAGGTCCCGCAATAACCTGCCAATCGCTGTATAAATCACGCATCAGGGGACTATCATAACTTGACAGGGCAACTTTGCCCTTTACGGCTTTTAATACCTCGGCCAATTGACTGTGATTCCTATCTGTCATTTCATACTGGTAGGCTTTACTGTCGCCGCGTGATTCATGAGGATACGGCGGATCACAATAAAATAGCGTGTCTTCGCTATCATAACGTTGAATGACTTCAATGGCGGGCGCATGTTCGATTTGAACGCGCAACAAGCGTTGTGCGATTTCGGGTAATGCCTCAACACTGCCTAACCACCGGGAAACAGCCCCGGCCATGCCCGCGCGACTGGTTAAGCGGCAGTGGGCCCACCGGCCAGCGCTGGCGGTTTGGGCCAGACCGGTACGCACTTGTCGCGCCCGGATATAAAAGCGGCGCGCTCGTTCTAAATCAGATAATTCGGTTTGGGGGTTAGCAATGGCTTGTTCAAATTCTTCGCGTGAAAATGGGGTTAAGCCAATGGCCTCAATGAGTGTATCTTTTTGTTCACGTAGTACACGGAAAAAATTAACAAGTTCACTATCGAGATCATTGTAGGTTTCAACTGGGGCCGGTTCACGATTAATGAGTACGGCGGCTGATCCACCGAATGGTTCACAGTAATGTGTTGTAGATGGCAAAAGCGGCAGTAACCAGTCCAGATGACTAAATTTGCCACCATACCAACCAAAAGCAATCAATTTACCCACAAGATTTATTCCTCTCGATCAATCGGCAGCAAGACGGTAAAGGTGCTGCCCCGGTCCGGTTCACTGACCAGATGAATTGAGCCGCCGTGCAATTCGACGATTTCGCGCGTGATGGACAAACCTAAGCCCGTACCGGGCGCGATATGCGCGGCGGTTTCCGCGCGGAAAAAGCGATCAAAGACGCGCGCTTGTTCTTCTGGCTCAATGCCGATCCCCGTATCTGAAACGTCGAGACGCATCATCCCTCCCGTTTCTGACAGCGCCAGCGCAATGCGCCCCCCCGCAGGGGTGTATTTGACCGCATTGCCAACCAGGTTACGCAGCACGCGCATGATCTGATTCATATCGGCGTGGATATAATGCAAGCCCGTGCAGCGCGAGAGATCAACGTCGAGTTCTTTTTGCTCGATGGCCGGACTCAGCGATTCGACGACTTCATGGCAGTGTGCAACCAGATCAAACCATTGTTTGTCCGGTTGTGAGCGCCGCGCATCGAACCGGGAGAGTTCGAGAATATCCTCGATCAGGTCGCGTAAAATGTGGGCCTGGGCCTGAATCTCGCCTACCATCCGGCGGCGTTCATCGTCTGAAATGCGATCATAGTAACGAAGCAGGGTGCTGACTTGCAGCAAAACCACCGAAAGTGGTGTGCGCAGTTCGTGCGACACCGTTGAGACAAACATGCCTTTTAAGTCATCCAGCTCGCGGAAGTAGGTGACATCCCGCAAGGCGATTACTTGCCCCAAGATATGATCGTCAGTGTCGCGGACTTCGGCATTGTTGGCTTGCAGTGACCGGGTCGGGGTGTTTTCATACACCGGGCATTGGCGCAGACTCTGCGCATCCGGCCCGTTCGGGATTAACCAGCACGGCCAGGCCAAATCGCTGTCATCGGGCTTGAAGGCACAGTGTTGCTCAAGACATTGCTGGTTAATCTGCTCCGTGGTATAGGTCAGGGGCATGATGGGCAGCACAAATTCGATAGTTTGCGGGCTGTCTTGCGCGTGCAGCCATTGCCACAAGCGCCGTGCGGCACTAAACGCGCCGCCCCGTTCAGCCGGATAAAAGGCAAAGAGCGCTTCGGCGGCTGGATTCATCAGGATCAGTTCGCCATCTTGGTTAAAGACCAGCAGCCCATCTGCCACACTCTGCAAAATGGTGCGGATCCGCGCCTCATCCCGTAACGCCTGCGTGTAGAGGCGGGCATTGTGCAGCGCCACCGCGATCTGGCGTCCAATCGCATCCAGCATGATCGTATCCGCATTGCGCCAGGGGCGGGTGTGTTGGCTGACCAGGATGATCAACCCTTCGATCTGATCCTGTCGCCAGATGGGAACCCGCAGCACCGCCGCCAGCGATCCGTTATACGGCATATCAATCGTGGCAAAGGATCGCTTGTTGTTCGTCGTTAACCTTGTGCCACGGGGCAAAATGTCCGCGATCCAACGGAGCGCTTCATCCGCGAGGTGATAGGCGGCGGCTAAGGTAAAGGCGGGCTGATCGCCTTTCGTGAGCAAATAGATGGCCCCGCCTGATACATTGATCTGGTCAACGATGGTTTTTAAGACATTAGCCAGAATCACCGTATGATCGAGGGAACTACTCAGCGTGTTGGCGATCTGATTGCGTATACTGAGATCGGTCGTGCGTTCACGCACCCGCTTTTCGAGTTCATCAAACATGCGCGCTTTTTGGATCGCAATCGCAGCCTGATTCACAAACAGGCGTAACAATTGCGCATCACGTTCGGAAAAGGTGCGTTCGGGTTTATCGGCGACGGCATTGAAAACGCCGAGCAATTGTCTGTCCCAGATGATGGGCACGCCGATCACCGCCGTGAAATGCAGGTTATCATATTGGGGCAGACGGCCTGCCCACTGACTGTAATCATCAACAATGATCGGTTCGCGCGTTTCCCAGACTTTCCCGGCCAGACCTTCGCCGCGCTGGAGTTTTGTGCCGATGGGGGCCATTGCTGCCGGATCGCCAACCTGTACGGTCCATTCCAGCACGTCTTGATCCGGGCGATAGAAATATATGCCGCCCGCTTGCGCCCTGATCAGGGTGAGCGCGTTCTTGACCAGTTTGTCAAGTAAGGTGTTGAGTTCAATTTCCCCCGAAACATCCAGCATGATCGCGTGCAGCGCTTGGAGTTGGGCGACATGCTGCTGCACTTCGGCGTACAGCGTGGCGTTTTGAATGGCGACGGCGGCCTGATCCGCGAAAATGTTGGTGCGTTCGGCCTGATCCAGGGTGAAAGCGTGGGGAGTCGCGCTGTCCAGATTGATGATGCCGATGACCTCATCGTTGATCAGAATCGGCACGGTGATATGCGAGCGGATCCATTCGGTTTCTGGAATGTACTGCCAGCGCGGATCAGCCTGGGTGTCGGGGATGATCTGCACCTGTTTGGTGTTGAATATTTCCGTAAAGGCAGGATATTCATGGGGGGTGAGTCGGAAATGCCCGAATATCTCAGCCGCGTTGAATTTCTCATAGCCTTGCTGTCGTACCGGGGTCGCGGTCTGTCCGCTCACCAGCATGATCGAGGCTGCATCGTGCGGGATGACCTGTCTCAGATGAATTAAAATACGTTCCAGCACTTCTTCTTTGTCCAGCGATTGGGTGAGCGCGGCGGCGGTGTCGCGCAAAGCGTCGGATAGGGCGCGGGCGGCGCGTTCGGCTTCTTCGGCCAGCTTGCGATCCGTGATGTCCCGGTTGACGGTGACGACCCCGGTGGGCTGACCGGCTTCGTCTTTGATCAGTGAGGTGGCGGACAGGATGTACAGGGGTGTGCCATTTTGGTCGGACTGGATCACTTCGCCGCGCCAAAAACCGTCGTGCATGAACTGTTCGATAATGGCTTCTTCTGTCTGGTTTTCATCGGTGTAGATAGTTGGAATGATCTGGTTTAAAGGCTGCCCGATGGTGTCCGCCGCCGACCACCCATATAGTTTTTCGGCGGCCTCGTTCCAACTCTGGATCACGAAAGCCAGATCGGTGGAGATGACCGCATCGGATAAGCTGGTGAGAATCGTCGAGTGGTAGCGTAAGGTGGCTTCGGCGGCTTTGCGTTCGGAAATGTCCTGGCCGATGATGAGCGTGGCCGGTTCGTCTTGCAGCGTAATTGGCACTGACGTGGACTCAATGGTCAGGGTTGTTCCATCCGGGCGTAAAACGTCAAGTTCAATGGGGGGATTGAATTGGCCTTGTTGCGCCCGCGCGGCGCGCGTGCGGACGAGATCACGCGAAGTGGGGGCAATCGTCGGCAGCGCCGGGAGGCCGATCACTTCCTCAGGGGTGTTGTACCCTAACATCTGTGCGGCGGTGGGGTTGGCAAACGTATAATTCTCGTTTTGCACGACCATGATGGCGTTCGGTGAGGCATTGATCAAGGCGGAATAGCGCGCTTCACTTTCGATTATATTGCGGCGGGCGCGTTC
>JAFGJA010000183.1 GCA_016929355.1 Anaerolineae bacterium
AACACCCAGCGCTTCAAGCACCTGCGCCTCGACAAAGTGACCGATACGGCATTTCGCCATCACGGGGATGCTCACCGCGTTCATGATCGATTCGATCAAACCGGGATCGCTCATACGCGCCACGCCACCCTGCGCACGAATGTCTGCCGGGACACGTTCCAACGCCATCACCGCGACTGCGCCTGCATCTTCCGCGATTTTGGCATGTTCGGGCGTCACCACATCCATGATCACGCCGCCTTTGAGCATTTGCGCCAAACCACGTTTCAACGTTTCAGTTCCCTTTTGCGCGCCATTGTCTGCCGGGTTCATATTGTCTGCCATGTGTATATCTCCTTCAATTGTTTAGAGAATCGGTGTGCGTTGCACTGCCGGGGCATATTGTTGCTGCCAGGCATACCACGCCTCACCAAGCCGTTTAAAACCTTCTTTTATGCGTGCCGGTGTATGCGATGCAAAATTCAAACGGATATGGCGGCTGCCTCCGCCATCGGTATGGAATAAAGTGCCGACGGCATACGCCACACCATGCTGAATGGCTGTAATATAAAGTTCGGCGGCAGTTGGCCCCTCATCGGGTAATTGGACCCATAGATACAAACCACCGCGCGGTTCGACCCACTGTGCTCCCGGCGGCAAATACTGTTTCGCCGCCGCACATGCAGCCTCACAGCGGGTGCGCAATTCACCGCGCACCCGGTTCAGATGACCAACCAGCAAGCCGTTGGCTAGATAAAGCTGCATAGCGCGCTGATTCAGACCCGGTGTACACACATCGGCAGATTGCTTGACCCGCACCAGCCGCTCACGCAAGAAGCCATCAGCGATGAGATACCCGATCCGCGTGCCCGGTAGCAAAATCTTCGAAAAACCACTCGTATGCAACACAATGCCCTGGTCATCCAACGCCTTGAGCGGCGGCGGTGGTGTATCATGATACGTTAGCTCATGATACACCGCATCTTCCAACACCGGGATATTGTACTGATTCGCCAAAGCCAGCAGTTGCCGCCGCCGGTGGATCGGCATAACCGCCCCGGTTGGGTTGTGATAGGTCGGCGCAACGTAGATCAGTCCAGGCCGGTGATCCTGAATCGCCAATTCAAGCTCATTGATACGCATCCCTTCATCATCTACCGGCACACCTACCGGAATGATACGCCGGACATGCGCAATATCCAGCAAACCGAGGTAGGTCGGATTGCCCGTGAGGACCACATTCCCCTCACTCAGCACTGCCTGCATTACCAGATCAAGCGCCTGCTGTGCCCCACCCGTGATTAATACATCATCAGGATGACATTGAATCCCTAGCGATGTGACATAATCTGACACACTGGCGCGAAGCGGTGGATACCCTTCGGATTCTTCATACGTCACGGCGGCGGCCCCGTCCCGGTCAAGCACCGTGTTAATGGCCTGGCGCAAGGCTTCAACCGGCAAAAATTCCTCCGGCGGTGCGCCCCCACTAAAGGCAATCACACCGGACTGGCGCGCTAACCGCGTCATTTCGCGCATACTGAACTGCGGAGCATTACGCGCTGCCCAGACCGAATTGGTATTCACCGGGCGCACTGGGCGTGACCCTGTGACAAATGTCCCCCGCCCCGGATGCGCCGCGATCAACCCATCAGTTTGCAATTGAGCATACGCATTGACCACACTGATGCGCCCAATCCCTAATTGGCGCGCCAAATCGCGCGTTGGGGGTAAACGATCCCCAGCGATCATCCGTCCGCTTTCGATCTGCAACCGGAAATGGCGAGCCAGTTGTTGATAGATCGGCTCCACCGAATTTTTGTAGATGGCAATATCCAACATAGTATCCATATCACGATCCTAACAGGGCCATAGCACCATGCACAGGACCAAATGGAGCCAATTACACGGAATAGCGGTATTCATCCAGCAACTGCCGGTATAACTGCTCATATTGATCGGCCACGCGGGACCACGTAAACTGCTGTTGCACCAATTGGCGTCCGGCTAACCGCAACCGATACCGCAGTTTTTCATTACTCAGTAATTGCAACGTGAGCTTGACCAAATCATCATTCGTTTCACCAAGCATAACGTGTTGGCCGTGTTCAACCGGGATACCGTCACAGCTTAACGGGGTAGCGACAACTGGCGTCTGCATGGCGAGCGCTTCGAGGATTTTGTTTTTGATCCCAGCCCCTAACTGCAAAGGGCTGATGAATATCTTTGAGTATTCAAAATAGGGGCGAATATCCGGCACACGCCCGGTGATTTCAATGTGTGCTGAGGCATAGGCACGCAATTCCGGCGGCGGATGACTACCCACCAGATAGAGGCGCACCTCGGGTTCAGCGTGCAAAATACGCGGAAAAATATCACGGACTAAGCGCATGGCCGCATCTAAATTCGGGGCATAGTCATAATTCCCCAAAAAAAGCAGGGTGGGATCGTCTGGTTCATAACCCGTTGAGGAAAACGCTTCCACATCAACCCCATTGGGAATAACCACCGTCGGCAAATCAGGATTGAGTGAGTTTAACTTTTGCGCATCAATCGCGGTCAGCAGCACCACACGATCAAATCCCTCAAACATCCAACTTTCATAATTGCGCGCCATGTGCAACTGCGCCTGCTTAAACCAACGCCCTAGACGGCTGTCATCATCTTCCACCGCGCGCTCCAACCACAAGCTGTACGATTCGTAGGGTACGATCACTTTAGGATGCGATTTAGCGAGATGGCGAAATTCGTAGACCTGGATACCACCAAAAAAATGGACCGCCGAATAGGTCCGATCATCCAGCATGGTCTTGATCGCATTCCACATTTCCGGGGACCAACTTTCATTCGCGGATGTGGGGAACCGCGCGCCCGCGTTGCGGCTGCGTCGGAAATAGGCAGCCGGCGTGCGCTGTGGTTCGCGGATCAATTTTACGTCACGGAACAAACGCGAATAACGCGGCACATCGGCCAGATCGGAGGCTGACTGGTAAAACGCCAATAGATCAATTTGATTGCCTCGCGCCGACAATTCACGTGCCAGATGATACGGGATCAGGCGATCCCCGTGATAGATCGGGAATGGGGGACAACGAGAAATAAGCAGGATGTCCATAACTACAACTATGCCAATCGTTTGTTTTGAAATTTGCTCTTGTTATATCAGACTTTCGATCAATTGCGAAAATTGCTCGGCATAGCCCTGCGCGGTGAAGTATGTCAAGACCCGCTCCCGCCCCGCCTGCCCCATGCGTGCGCGCAACGCGGGATCGCGCAAGATAGCTAACACTCGATCCGCTAATGCGGCGGGGTCTTCCGGCGGCACAAGATAACCCGTCTCGCCATCAAGGATCGTTTCGGCGGGTCCACCGTTATTCATGCTCACCACCGGGCAGCCCATCGCCATACTTTCGAGATGCACCATGCCCAGCGATTCAAACCGTGATGGACACACCACCACATCAGCCGCCGCCACTACCGGACGCGGATCGGCGAAAAAGCCGAGATAGGTCAAACAGCGATTCAAAACCGGATTTTCGCGCGCGTTGGTCAGGATAGCTTGTTTGTACGTTTCATCTTTGCGCACACCAAACACATTTTCGCCCGCCACCACAAACCGCGCCTCAGGTATCTGCTCGTGCAGCCGCAAAATCATATCCTGAAACACATCATGCCCTTTGACGTGTTGAAAGCGGGCCAACATCGCCACCAACGGCACATCAGGACCAATATTCAACTGTTCGCGGATCGCGGAACCATCCATACCGGGCTGGAAATACGCCTCATCCACGCCGGGCAAAATCACCGGAATCGACTCCGGCGGCATGAACGAATCATCCCCTAACCAGCGATCCCGCACCGATTGCGACGCCGCAACAATTTGGGTCACATCCTGACGGAAAAACGCATACTGCCAGGGGAGGACCGGAAACCACCAGCCAATCGCATACCAGATCACAGGCACGCGGATCGCTTGCCCGGCTGGAACTGCAAACGGCAGCGCATGGTAATTACTGATAATCGCATCCGGTTTTAGCTTGCGGACTAATGCGCGCAATTTATGTGCAACCGGAAATTGCCGCCAGATCGCAGGCACAAACCACGTTGTCACGCCGCGAAACGGTAAATAGTGAACGGTGACTCCGGCGCTTTCGGCGGCGGTAGCAAACTGACCGGGACCGGGCACAACCAGATGCAGCGTATAGCGCTCAGGATCGAGGCGATCCATCAAATTCACCAGGATGCGCTCGCCCCCGCCAAAGCCGGTATAAGAGGACACAAATAATAGGTTACGTTTTGTGTTACGTATTGTTGCCATCGTCACTGTCACTGTTACGCGGCGGCGTATCCTTTGACCACATCAGCATACCATGTCCCACTTTGAATCCAAGCGATTCGTAAATCGGACGCCCGGCATCCGTATAATTGAGCGTTACAGCGTTAACGCCATTATCCCGACACCATTCGAGCGCACGCCAAACAAGTTCTTTCGCAAAACCGCGCCGCCGGTAGTCGGGATAAGTGTATACATTGAGAATATGTCCGCGCTGCCCACACATATCACCGGGATTAGGCGGGAATTCGCGCAGCCACAAACCCGCGCCCGACACCGCAAAACCTTGCTCATTCTCTGCCAACCACGCGAGATACTCGCCACACGCGAGACGTTCCGTAACCCAGGGCGCAAATGCCGCGCTCATCGCATCGAGTTGGGCGGGATCGGTGAAGCCCATTGTCTCAAACATCAAGCGGCGGTGTTCGGTGATCGCGGGTACATCGTCGGGTGTGCCGCGCCGGATAGTAAAGGTTTCGCTCATGAGGTTCTTTTTGTGCTTTGTTTGATACTCTGCGTGATCAGCATCGCTGTGCGCGTCGGCATGATCAGCGCGGCCAACAACCAAGCCCGCCATCGCCCATAATATTTGCGTGTGAACACGATCAGATCGTTGAAATAGACGTGAGTGGCAAGGCGCTGCACCTGACTCGTGCTGGCATGTTCGTCATGCACAATTTTTGCCGCACAGACATACACCACATCACCGCCCGTTTGCCGGATGCGATAGCAAATATCGTCTTCAGTGAAATAGAGTTTCAGATCGTCATCAAAAGCGTTGATCTGCTCCAAGATTGGGCGACGCACCATCAGCACGGAATCCGGCGCAACTTCCACCGGGCGATCCGTCGTGCGATCCCAATCCGCGTACCACATCTTCTGACGGCGGCGATCCCGGATGCCGCGCAAGAGCAAACCGAGGAACGTATAGCCGAGCAGCAGATCGGTATAGGTGGCGAGTTGGGAGCAATTACGCTGCAACGTACCATTGCTGAACACCTGCCGCGACGTAACCGCGCCCGCTTCAGGATGTCCATCCAGGTAATCAACCATCGCCTGCAACGCACCCGGCTGCACAATCGCATCAGGATTCAGAATCAGTACATAGTCGCCCTGCGCCGCGCGGATGCCGAGATTATTCCCACCCGTAAACCACAAATTCGCCCCAGACTCGATCACCTTGACCGTTGGAAAACGTTCACGGACCATTGCCGCGCTGCCATCTTTGGAGGCGTTATCGACCACAATGATCTCGTGTGTGAGATCGCCCGTCGTGGTGATCAGCGCATCCAAAGTCACGGCGAGTTCATCGCGCGTGTTGTAGTTACAAATCACAGTGGTAAGCTGCATGAGTTTTACACTTTACTTCCCGTAAAACGCGCGCACGTTTTCGATCACCGTTTCCATTTGATCATTGGTCAGACCCGCATAGATCGGCAGCGTGATGATCTTTTCCGCGATCTCCTCCGTTACAGGTACATCAGCCGGATATTGCTGGTAAAGTTCAAAACGGTGATTCGGGTAATAATGCACGCTGGTCCCGATCCCGCGCTCCTTGAGAAAATCGATCAGGTCATCGCGGCGATCCGTTTTGAGGACGTAGATCAAATGGGTACTCTTGACGTTATCATGAATGGCAAGCGGTTCAACGGGCAAATCAGCGAACGCTGCATCGTAAGTTTCCCAAATATGTTTACGCGCGGCCAGTGATGCTTCCGCTTTTTGCAATTGGACGAGGCCAATCGCGGCGGCGATGTCGCTCAAATGATATTTATAACCAAGCTCCTGCACATCATACTGCCACGAGTAATTTTTGCCCTGTGCGCGTTCCCAGGTGCTTTTCGAGATACCGCACCAGCGCAATTTCATGGCCCGCTCGTGCTGCACCTGATCTTTGACGACCAGTGC
>JAFGJA010000184.1 GCA_016929355.1 Anaerolineae bacterium
AGGGCCGACCAGCGTGTCGGCCCAGGGCGAACACATTGGTTCGCCCCTACGTGAGATCATGCCAAATCTACATATTTTCTCCATTAGGCGATTTTGCCAATAGCACAGAGACACCAAAAATCCGCGCCCCCGATGATTGGGTCACGCGGATTCGGCGATCTATTCAATTCTGGCGCGCGATGTTTTAGCGTTAGTCTTCGGGTTGCAACAGGGGCCGGAACTTCTGCCCGTAAACAATGATCCCCTTGCTGCCATCGGTGCGCACCTTGCGCACCACCATTTCAACACGCATCCCGATTTCGGGCGGGCCAGCCAGATCGGTTAGCTGCGCCGTGACCATCGGCCCTTCATCCAACTGGACCAACGCCAGCGCATACGGGGCAAAGGCTTCGAATTCGCTGGCCGGAGCCATCACCGTCGTGAAACTGTAGACAGTCCCTTTACCGGAAAGCGGGAAAATTTCTGGGTCCCCGGCATCCTCACCAAAAGGCTGTGCGGCGCGCAGTTGATCCCAGTACGCCAATTGATAATCCAGAGTATCGCTCATTCCTGGGTTACATTCTATTACACGCCCGGTTAGCGGGCGGCTTTGGCAAACTCGGCGCGACCTTCATCAACCGGGTAGCTCTGACTTGCAAACGTATACAGGTCGATCTCTTTGGCGGCGCTGCCATTTTGCTGCGGCAGGATCACCACGCCGGTTACGGGGCAGCGTGTGGCAATCAATTGGCTGCGGCTGGTCTTCAAACGCCAGTTGCGGGTAATGTCCATTGTGTAGGTCCTTCCCTGTGCGTAATATGTCACAGAATGTTCTGCGCTTATTTATACACAATCCCGCCTCTCAAAACCTACCGGATAGCGGAGTTGATAGGTTTTGACAGTGGTTTTCCCCTCAGATGATCACGTTAATACGCTTATTTCTGCGCGCAGTAAACCGCGAAATTATGCTTTTTCCACAGCACATCAACGTGCGCAAAGCCCGCTTCACGCAGCAACGTGAGATGTTCCGGCAAGGAGATCGGCGTATCTTCCACGCGGTAGTTGGCGAAGATATGCGCAATGGTCGCGTCATCAAATTCCGCAGCGCGCAAATGCTGCTGCCAGCCCGCTTCATTCATCGCGGTCCACTGCTGGTTACTCCCGGCGACCACATCACAGCAGGCAAACACCATGCCCGGTTTCAGCCAGGATCGAATCCGTTGGTAGAGGCGGCCATATTCGGCGCGGCCCCGCGCATGGTGGATCGCAAAACTGGAGACAATGCCATCAAACGTGGCCGGGGGCATATCAAACGCGAAGAAATCTTCGCAGATCGTGTTATAGCGCCCTTTGAAATCGGCCAGCACATCCGGCGCTTCACTTAACATATTCAGCGAAAAATCGATCAGCGTCACATAACTGTTGGGGATCGCCCCTAAGACGCGCCGCGCCAGGTTCCCCGTCCCGGCTCCCAGATCAAGAATCGTTGGTTCGTCGGGCAAGGCGGCGCACAACGCCTCAATCACGAGCGCCAATGCGCTGGCATAATCCGGCAGATAGATCGGGTCTTGCTGGCTGTAGGCGGCGGCAGTTTCTTGATCAAACCGCGCTTTGACTTCGTCGCGTGTCAGCACACGATCAGTGGGTTTAGGGCCAACATACTTCGGGATCGAATCAGACATGGATTTCCTCGCTTAGTGTATATCTATCTCGCTTACCGGCCATAATTCTAAACGAGAAAAACAGCTCTGTCGCTAGGACAATCGTACAAGTTTATGAACAATTCCTGAGTTTCCCCCTCAACCATTGTCACTCCGCCAACGATTGTGGCAGAATAGGACAAGACCTCACCCCCCGACCCCCTCTCCATGCATGGCGAGGGGGAGCAAGGCGGAATATCAAATTTTGGAGAATCAGCTATGCCTCGTCGCCCGACAGTGCGCCTTCATCGACCTTTACGACAACATTTACGCCAATGGATCATGATCGGACTCATGGTATTCGGTTTGGGCTTGCCCCTGATCGGATCAGCGCCGCCCGCTCAGGCGCAGGAAACCGAGCGAGTCGGCATTCACCTGCCCCCGCCCACTGGAAAATGGACCGTATATCTGACCTTTGATGATGGCCCTTCGCGCAGCGTGACCACGCAAATCCTCGACATCATGGCGGAATATGATGTGCAAGGCACATTTTTTTTGCACGGCCACCGGATCGCAGGCAATGAAGATTTAGTCCAACGTCTACTCCTTGAAGGACACGCCATCGGGAATCATCTGTGGCAGCAAGACGGCTATACACACGGCTCCCCGGTCACGGACGAGCAGTTAACCGCGTCGTGGCAGCGCACCGAAGATGAAATCGTGCGCGCGCTCGGCCCGGCATTGGCTGAACACTATCACGCGCAGCCCGTTTACCTGATCCGGCAGCCGGGCGGTTCGGTGCGGGCGTTTCCCTTGCCCGATAACGCCGGCGCCATCTGGTATAACTGGCATGTCAGTTCCGGCGATTCCGCGCCATACACCCCCGGCCCGAATGATCCGCCGGAGCGTCCCTGGAATTATGTGGTGGGCAATGTGATCTTGAGCTGGTACGAGCCGCGTTACTACAGCGTCTATGATTACGGCGATGGTGCGATCATTCTGATGCACGACGTTGCGCCCGTGCTGGCGCAAGCGCTGCCGTTTATCATCGAGGATTTGCTGGAAAATGGGGCGACGTTTGGCGTTTTACCGCGTCCCGGCGATGCGGTGGGATCGCTGCCGGTGCTGATCAGCGCACCGCCGGATTATTACCCGACGACGATCCGTATCGTGGATGACGCGCCGCTGCCGTAAACGGGTCTATGAGCGCGCCTCGTGTTTACCTCCCCCTGATATCATTTTGAGGGCGGACAGGTGGCCGAAAAATTGAGGCAGACCTTGATTTTCGTAGGGGTAAGGCAAGCCTTACCCGACTTTTTGGGCGGAGCAAGCCCCGCCCCTACGAAACACTGACTACTTGCGCAACTCTGATCCCTTGAACGCCAAACCAAACAACGGCGCAAACAGACAGACATCAAAGACACCCGCCGCCAACGGAGCCACGCCGATGAGCGCCACGATCACGCCCGCCGTGCCCCCGATGACCAACAAGCCCACCAGAATCAGCACCAGCCCGGCCACGCTGCGCACAATCCGACCATTGGTGCTTGCCAAAAATCCAAACAATGCGTTCATTGTGTTTCACTCCTTAATCGTTCATACGTGCGTTAGTGAGTTAGATTCAGATTGCTATCAAACGTTGCATGACTTCACAAATTGCTGACCTAACGACAAAAAAA
>JAFGJA010000185.1 GCA_016929355.1 Anaerolineae bacterium
GCATCGGCCACCGGGTAATACATCATATCGATCCGGTCCGATAAATCGCGGATCGTCGCCAGTTTTTCATCGTCAAAACGCGCCGTGATCAAAATATGAAGTGGCTCAGATGAATCGGACATCGTTTTTTCCCTCACTAGATGTTAGAACAGAATGATGGCTTCTTCAGAGATCAGTTTTTCGGCCTGGCAATTACCACAGACCAGCGTTGTAGGTGCGGCATCGGACGTGAACGCATAGGCCACCGCCCCACACGCCGGACAGCGCAGCACATCAGTAATGGTATGATGCGCCACTGGTACAGATGTGCCCGCTTTGCGCGCCCAGACCAGATTAAATTTTTCCCACCAGGGTTCGATCTCGATCTGCTCAAACTGGACCGCGTGCAGTAACCCCCGAAACGTATCCGCATCAACCACTTTGCGCCACAAGCCCAGGTCTTTAGTCCCGTGTGTGGTCACAAAAATACCACCGGGGCGCAGGACGCGCGCAAATTCGGCAAGCGGCTGCTCCATATTCGGCATAATTTCCAGCGCTTCCATGCAGCTTACCACGTCGAAGCTGTCATCAGGGAACGGCAGTTCAAACGCCGTATGCCGGATGAACGTCACACGATCCCGGTAGGCGTTCAATTTTTGCGCCGCGCTCGCCAGCATATCATGCGACAGGTCCAACCCGATAATATACCCCTTAAACGCCGGGTCTTGCATCAGCACGAGCGGCAAGCGGCCCGTCCCCGTTGCCACGTCCAGCATGAACGGTTCCGCGACCTGAGCCTCATGCAGCGCCTTAACCAACGGCTGCGCGAGGCGTACCGCATCGTGCGCTTGTGAGGCGCGCTTGTCGCTGTCATACTTCGCCGCCCAGCGATCATAGAGCCAGCCTTGCACGCGCGGGCCAAGATGCACACCTTCGTACAGGTAAATTTCACGATCCAGCAAAAATAAAATAACTACCGCAATCACTCCACGAATCACCCAGGGATTCATTACGCCTCCTGTGAAAAACCTTTGAACCACAGAGACACAAAGTAAAATCAAAGAAATTCAAGATTTTCGTCTCCATGTGATACCTTTTGTTACCTAACCCTTCGCTAACTATGGGAATAAATGCTTCGCCTGACTCCCCCTCTCCGTTTTGAGAGGGGGTTAGGGGGTGAGGTATGAATCGCTCACTGCGTCCGCCGAAAATACCAGAACGCCACCACGCCGATCAAGATAATCTGCACCACCAGCGCCACCGGGACCAAATCGCGCGCAGCAAAACCACCCTCATCATCCTCAGCCGCCGCCGTTTCACCCGCCGCGCGCTCTGCGTTTGGCGGTGATTGCGTGGGCGGAATTGGGGATTGCGCCGCCGCCACTGCCTGCCCCGTCGCCGTCGATGGACCGGCCTCCGGTACATTTACTGCCGGAGTATCCGCTTCTGGCGTAGCCGAGGGCGTGGGCGTGGCCGAGGCGCGCTGATTCATAGCGGGCACGGTGGGCAAAACCAATGCGGTTCCGGTAGCCGTCGGCAGTAAGCCGGTTGAGGTCGGCGTAAACGTCGGCGTGATCGTCCACGTTGCCGAGGGTGTCAGGGTCGGGATCGTCGGCGTGGGCGTATGGGTGGGCGCGGGTGGAACATATACTTGCGCCACCACCGCCGCTACCGATTCGCTGTCGATCCCGGTATCTGCGCCGGAATCCACCACGGCGGGCGGCGCGGTCCCATCGCCCCGGAAGCCAAACACCAACGTATACGCGCTGCCGCAGTAGCCGCCATGCACAATCCCGATCCCGACCTCATTGATCGCATTATGGACCAACCCGTTATAGTGAATCGGGGAATTGATCCAGAAGGTCCAGGCATCAACCGGGCGCGCATTGGCCCCGGCATAAATATTCTCGATGATCCGGCTGCCCGTATACCCGGCTTGCGCCGCGCGATCCGCCGGGGTTGTGCCATCCGGCCACGTATGCGTGATATTGCACGTCTCAGACAAATATTGACTCTGGCGGGCGGCGGCGGCGGAAAGCTGCGCATTCAACGTATAAGCGGATAAGCCCACGCTCGCTCGCAAATCATTGATCTGGGCCAGCAACCAGCCGGTTTCATCCTGCGCCCGCGCCGGAGATACACTCCCCGCCCACAGGCTAACAAGACTTACGAGGCCAATCAACGCGATGAATCGTCGTATCACAATTATTAATCTCAACTCAATGGACACACAAGCTCTAGTGTACCAGGGACCGCGCACGCGCTCAATCATTGCTTGCCCTGCGCATTGTGGAAAAATCTCGTCACTGGGTAAAATACACGCTCCCACCGATCAAGGGGAGAGAAATTATGTCGCATGTCTTTGTGCTGTACGCCAAATCGGATCACAAATTCGCCCGCCAACTGGCCGTGCAAATCGAGCAGCGCGGGATTCAGGTGTGGCCGGTTCCTAACGCCGCACCATCCCCTGAAGACCTGGAAAACGCGCGCGTCGAAGGGTTGGAATCCGCCACGCATATCCTCGGCATTCTACCGGCTGATGACGCCGACATCACGGACTTATTGCCCTACTGCGAACAGGCGCTCGCGGCGAAAAAACACGTCCTGGCAATCGTGTATCATCAGGCCGCCCCCATCCCCGACCACCTGAAAAAATGCCGTGTGATTGATTTCGAGGGGCAGTTCTTGCTGGCGTTTGAAGAGTTGAGCGACGCGCTCAAAAAAACCAAAGCGTCCACCCGCCCGTTAACCGTTGAGCATCCGCCGCCCATCAGCAAACCGGGCTTGATGCCGATCCGGTTTCCGTCCGAGCGCTGTTGGCGTGAAGACCGGCTGCGTGTCAATTACACGCTGCCGATCATTCTCACGGAAGA
>JAFGJA010000186.1 GCA_016929355.1 Anaerolineae bacterium
ATTATTGATGGTCAATAAATCCTTATCCCAAAGGCAATCAATTGGCGTGAGTATGTGGATAATTAACTTGACACTGTAACCTATCCTGCTATACGATGGGTGTTACTGATCACATTGATCAGTGTGCTTGAAACAAAGGGATTTTTTACGCATAGATTAGTTAGTTGGAGGCATAATGACCGACCAGGCGACCCAACGCCCGGCCTTTAAAGGTCTGAAATGGCATCGTGAACCCTATTTTTCATTTTTTATACCACTCGATTGGACGGTGTTTGAGTGGGAAGATGACCGCCAGGGGGTGCTCTATGGCCCATCGGCGGATGATGATCAGACAGTGTTTGCGGTTGATGTCAAAGAATTTGATTTTACTGTGACTGCGGACGACCTTGATGATGTGTATGATGGCTTTATCACCAGCATTCAGCAACTCCCCGATGTGAGTATCGAATCAAGCAATAAACGGGTCGCGGGGAAAATGGTCGCCCTCGAAGCCAAATATACCTTCACGGCGAATGACACCACGCGCAAGCGTTGGGTTCGTGTGTTGTATTATGGCCCGTGTCAGGTGGCGTTTACCGCCCAGGGCGCTACCCCTGAAACGTATGACTATTGGCTGCCCATGTTTTTTGAGGCCATGATGACCGCCAAAGTTCATGCGTCGATACCGAAAGATGCCTAATCCGCATGTTGTGGCAGCATTTTGTCTGCCCTTAAATAGATGTTTATCAAACCGAGGAGGTGATTATACTGGAAAATGCCTTAGCACGACCCTCTCGTGATCTGGTTAATTATGGAGGAATTTTACATGGAAAATAAAGGTCTTTCTCGTAGATCATTTCTTAAGCTGGTCGCCGGTAGCACCGCAGCCGCTTTTGTGGCGTCGGCTGAACCGTTGGCGGCGCTGGCGCAAGATGTGACATATAATGAAGCGCCGATGCTCGCGGAGTTGGTTGCGGCTGGCGAACTGCCGCCTGTCGCGGAACGTCTACCCAAGAATCCGCGCGTCATCAAGCCGTATAAAGAAATTGGCGAGTATGGCGGAACATGGCATCGTGCCTTCAAGGGTATCTCGGATCGTTGGGGACCGACCAAGTGCCAGGAAGAAATGGCAATCGAATGGTTCGCTCCCGATGAGACGACCGTTGAATTAGTGCCGGGCTTCGTTGCGGAATGGACCCAGAACGATGATGCTACCGAATTCACCTTCACCCTGCGCGATGGGTTGAAGTGGTCGGATGGTGCGCCGTTCACCACCGAAAATGTGGCGTTCTGGTACGAGTGGAACTATCTGGGCGAACTGGAAAACAAGCACTCTTTCCTGACTCCAGACGGTGTGGATATGGTCCTCGAAGTGATCGATGAACTGAGCTGGAAGGTGAGTTTCCACAAGCCGAATCCCTTGCTGCCGATCAGCATGGCGAAGAGCACCGGTGGTCCTCCCGGCGGCCCGTCGATGGCTGTGCCGTCGCACTATCTGAAGCAGTTCATTCCCGATCATCCCGATGGCAATCAGGACATGATCGATGCGGCTATCGAAGCGAACGGTGTGCAAGTCTGGCAGGACCTGTTTGGGACCGCCGGCGATATGCAGGGGCCGATTGCTTTCTGGTTCAAGAACCCCGAACTTCCGGTGATCAATGCCTGGAAAGCCGTCAATTTCCCGACGGATGATCCGTTTGTAATGGAACGCAACCCGTATTACCACGCGGTTGATACCGAAGGCAACCAACTGCCCTACATTGATAAGATGGAACACGCCCTGTTTGATGACAATACGGTGCTGGACCTGTGGATCGCCCAAGGGCGCATCGACATGCAAAACCGCCACGTGTCATCGGCGAACTTCACGTTCTACAAGGAAAATGAAGAAGCGGGCGATTACCAGGTTGTGCTGTGGAAGAATGCGGCGACCTATGCGTATCATCCAAATATCAACCATGAAAAGTATGGCCCCTTGTTCGATACCCCGGCCTTCCGTGAAGCGCTGTCGATTGCCATCAACCGTGAGGAAATCAACGACCTCATCTATGATGGGTTGCAGGAACCCCGGCAGGCGTCGCCCGTTTCCGGTTCACCCAATTTCGATCCCGAATTCGAAACACGTTGGACCGAGTACGATCCAGATAAGGCCAATGAGTTGCTTGACGGTATCGGGCTGACCGAACGTGATGGTGAGGGCTTCCGTATGTGGAATGGCGAAACGATTTCGTTCAACATCATGCACCGCTTCCCCACTGGCGATCCCCAGGCTGACGAAGCCCAGCTCGTTGAGAACTACTGGCGCGCTATCGGTTTGAAAGTCGGTCAGGACCTCGTTGAGCGTTCGCTGTACGAAGAACGCTGCGAAAACGGCGATGTGGAAGTCGGCGTTTGGGGCGTGGACCGCAGTTCAATCGTGATGGCCGATCCGGGACGTTATCTGGGGTGGGTTGATGATGGTCCGTGGGCCCCGCTCTACGGTCACTGGGGCGATCCTAGCTCGGTTCTCAAGAAGGTTGAGCCGCCGGATGATCACCCGATCAAGGAAATTTGGCGTTTGTGGTCAGAAGTCCAGGCCGAACCGGATGAAGCGACCCGTAATGCGCTCTTCCAGAAAATTATGGACATCCACAAAGAACATCCCTGGCAGATCGGTAGTGTTGGCGAAGCGCCGGCGATCTTCATTGTCAGCAACCGCTTTGGCAATATGATGCCGAACTTCATCGTTGACGACACGTTGCGCGGTCAGGGCTTGATCATGCCTTGCCAGTGCTATATCAAACAAGCGTAATCCAGACTCAACACGCAGGGGGGCTATGCTCCCCTGCGACTTATTTAGAAAAAGGTGTGCGCCGTGATTCAGTTTATCATCCGCCGTACCATGATGGCCGCCGCAACCATTGCCTTGATCTCGGTTGTGAGCTTTATCATCATCCAACTACCACCGGGCGATTTTTTGACTTCTTATGTGGCGACTCTGTCGCAGCAAGGTGACACGATTCCAGAGGAAGCGGTGACTGCTTTGCGTGAAGCCTATGGCCTGGGCGAACCGATTTATATCCAATACTATAAATGGATTTCCGGTGTGGTGCAGGGCGATTTTGGTCAATCGTTAGAATGGGGTGTCCCGGTTAATACGCTCATTTGGGACCGGCTGCGTATGACGCTCGCGGTTAGTGCTTCGAGCATCTTATTTGTGTGGACCGTTGCCATCCCAATTGGTGTGTTTTCGGCAACCAATCAATATTCGCTTGCCGATTATTTTTTCACGTTCTTAGGTTTTTTGGGATTAGCCATTCCAAACTTTTTACTGGCTCTCATCCTGATGTGGATTGGATTTTCCTGGTTTGACCAGGATGTTGGCGGATTGTATTCGCCTGAATACCAAAACGCTCCCTGGAGTATGGCGAAATTTATAGACTTATTGAGTCATCTTTGGATTCCGATGGTTGTGGCCGGGACTTCGGGCACGGCTGGGCTGATCCGTACTATGCGGGCCAATATGCTGGATGAGATCAATCAGCCGTATGTGGAAACTGCTCGCGCCAAGGGTTTGAGCGAACTGCGTCTGATCTGGAAATATCCGGTGCGGGTGGCGCTCAATCCATTCATCAGCACCGTTGGGTATGCTCTGCCGGAGTTGATCGGCGGTGTAACAATCGTGGCGGTGGTGCTTAATCTGCCCACGATTGGACCGTTATTGCTGCGCGCGCTGCTCTCCCAGGATATGTATCTGGCGGGGATTATTCTGATGCTGCTCAGTATTTTGACGGTGTTGGGTACGTTCATCTCCGACATTCTTCTGGCTATCTTTGACCCGCGTATTCGGCTTGAATAAGGAACTCGTGATGGATAATACTGCAAAATCTTTAGAAAATGGAAACGCTTTGCCTCCAGATTTGGCAGGGGTAAACGACGAGATACCTTATGAAGAATTGTCGATTGCAACGCCTGGGCAGTTGATGTGGTGGAAGTTTCGCAAACACCGCATTGCGATGATCAGTGTTGTGGTGCTGGCGATTATGTATTTCATGGCGTTTTTTGCCGGTTTTTTCACACCTTACGATCCCAATGAATTCGACGCTTCCTATAAATATGTGCCGCCGATGCACATTACGTTTACGGATGAAAATGGCGATTTTACGTGGCGGCCTGGGGTACGCGGTCTGATCGAAGAGCGTGACCCGGAAACGCTGCGCCGCTCTTACAACGAGGACCCTGATACCTGGTATCCGATCAATTTTTTCGTCAAAGGGTATGAATACAAACTGCTGTGGTTGTTCAAAACGGATATTCATCTCTTTGGACTGGGTGAAGAAGCTGGTGAACAGCCCTATTTCTTGTTGGGATCAGACCGGCTGGGCCGTGATATGTTTTCGCGTATTGTCCAGGGCGGCCAAATCTCGTTGTCGATTGGGTTGGTTAGCGTCTTTCTGAGTTTGCTGTTGGGAATCGTGTTGGGGGGTGTGTCGGGGTACTATGGCGGTTGGGTGGATAACCTGATCCAACGGACCATCGAATTCATTCGTTCAATCCCGACATTACCGCTTTGGATGGCTTTAAGCGCGGCGTTACCTCCTGACTGGCCCCAAACCCAGCGCTATTTTGGCATCACGATCATCCTGTCGATGATCGGTTGGACATCGTTAGGGCGGCAGGTACGCGGGCGGTTTTTGGCGCTGCGTAACGAGGACTTTGTGTTATCGGCCCGGTTGACCGGCGCGCGCGATATGCGGGTCATTATACGCCATATGGTCCCGTCGTTTACGAGCCATATTATCGCCTCGCTCACGCTGTCCATTCCCGGAATTATCCTGGCCGAGACATCACTCAGTTTTCTTGGTCTGGGCTTGCGCCAGCCGGTGATTAGCTGGGGGGTGTTGTTGCAGGAAGCGCAAAATGTGCGCACAGTGGCCCTGGCTCCCTGGCTGATGATCCCTGGTCTGGCTGTCGTGATGGCAGTGTTAGCC
Organism: Anaerolineae bacterium; assembly: GCA_016929355.1. Taxonomy (GTDB): domain Bacteria; phylum Chloroflexota; class Anaerolineae; order Aggregatilineales; family Aggregatilineaceae; genus JAFGJA01. Next base: position 4,950 of record JAFGJA010000186.1, read on the forward strand.
TTTAACTTCTTGGGCGATGGCTTGCGTGACGCTGCCGATCCCTTCAACCGCTAGGAGGCGTGTAATGACGAAGCAAGATGTATTGTTGGAAGTTAACGACCTCCACGTCCAGTTCTTCTTGACTGAAGGGACGATTCAGGCGGTTGATGGAGTCAGTTTTACGCTTGAATCGGGTAAAACATTGGGGATTGTGGGGGAAAGCGGGTGCGGTAAAAGTGTGACGGCACGCGCCATCTTGAACATGATCCGGCATCCGGGACGCATCACGGGGGGCGAAGTCGTCTATCATGGGCGGGCGGATGGCCCGGTCTATGTGACGGAATTGGACCCCGCCAGCGCTGAGATGCGTCAGATTCGGTGGGGTGAGATCGCCATGATCTTTCAGGAACCGATGACCTCACTCAGCCCGGTGCATACCATTGGCAACCAAATGCTTGAGGCGATCCGGTTACACGAGAATGTATCAAAAAGCGAGGCGATTGCGCGCTCAATTGACTTATTGGAGCGTGTGGGTTTGCCCAAACCAAGCGATCTACTGTATCGTTACCGGCATGAATTAAGTGGTGGGATGCGGCAGCGTGTGATGATTGCCATGGCGTTATCGTGCAATCCCAAATTGTTGATCGCGGATGAGCCAACGACGGCGCTTGACGTGACGACTCAGGCGCAGATTCTTGATCTGATGCGCGATTTGCAAGCTGAGTTTGGCATGGCAATTATGTTCATTACCCATAACCTCGGTGTGATCGCGGAAATGGCCGATGATGTGGTTGTGATGTACCTGGGCAAAGAAGTCGAAGTCGCTGACGTGGATACGATCTTTTATGGGGCGGCCCATCCGTATACACAGGCGCTCTTGCGATCCATCCCCCGGCATGACCGGGCGGTTGATCGGTTGGCAACGATTTCCGGTAATGTGCCCGATCCCTCCGCTATTCCGGCAGGGTGTGCATTTCATCCGCGCTGCCCGCATTTTGACCGGCAAAAATGTGATAATCTCACACTGGATCGAGTGGGCGAGACGCAGTGGGTGCGGTGCGCGCGTGTCCATGAAATCAATTCCCATCTGGCGACGGAGCAAGACTAACCATGACAGTGGCAAATGACAGCATAGTAAATACCAACGTAATAACTGACAATAACGTATTGTTACGGGTAAATGACCTGAAAATGCACTTCCCCATCTACAGCCGGGGCATTTTCAGGCGGTATGTGACTAATTACGTGCGCGCTGTTGATGGGGTTGATTTCTTCATTCGTCGTGGCGAGGTACTCGGTTTGGTGGGTGAGAGTGGTTGTGGCAAAACAACCACCGGGCGTGTGATTTTGCGCGCTTATGATCCCACGTCGGGCGAAATCATTTTTAATGATGATGATTTGGGGCCAGTCGATCTGGCGCGCCTGTCGCGCGAAGAAATGCGCCCGATCTGGCGTAACATCCAGTTGATCTTTCAAGACCCCTATTCATCGCTCAATCCCCGCATGACGCTGGAGCAGATTGTGGGCGAGCCATTGCGTAACTATGATACTCTGTCTCGTAGTGAATTGCGGGATCGTGTGGCGGAGTTGCTTGGCTTGGTGGGGCTGCGGCCCGAATATATGTCGCGCTATCCCCATGCGTTTAGTGGGGGGCAGCGCCAACGTATCGGTGTGGCTCGCGCGCTAGCACTCAATCCGCAGTTGATCATCTGTGACGAGCCGGTTTCGGCGCTTGACGTGTCGGTCCAGGCCCAGGTGTTGAATCTGTTGCAAGATTTGCAGAAGCAGTTCAACTTGACTTATCTGTTCATCTCGCACGATCTGAGCGTGGTACGCCATCTCAGCCACCGCATCGCTGTGATGTATGTTGGTAAAATTGTCGAGATCGCGGCGACTGAAAAATTGTTTACAGATATTCAACATCCCTATACGGCGGCGCTGCTTTCATCTGCGCCCACGCCTGATCCCAGAGCCAAACGGGTGCGTGTGCCATTGGAAGGTGATGTGCCCGATCCGTCAAATCCGCCGAGTGGATGCTATTTCCATCCGCGCTGCCGGTTTGCGACGGAGCAATGCAGCCAGGAAACGCCCGTATTGCGTGAGATCAAGCCGGATCACTGGGTAAGCTGCCATCACGCGGACACTCTATCACTTAATGTCTGATCGCATTTTGCCCTAAAAAAGCATCATTGGAGCCATCATCATGAAAGTCATGCTTGTTTTTCCGCCCAACTGGACGCCGACCATGCCGCATTTAGCGCTGCCGACGCTGGCCGCCTATTTGCGCGCGTATGGGGTCGAGGTGATTCAGCGCGATCTGAATGCCGAAGTGTTCGACGAAGTGCTGACGCGGCGCTATATCGAACAGGCTGTATCCCAACTGCGGCACGACTATGGTCTAAACGCGCAGAAACAACCGGTGCGGCGCGCATTGCCGAACCGCAATCAGGTGTTGTGGGCGTTGCAAAACGGCGAACGGCTGGCGGAAAAAGTACAGTCCGCGAAACGTATGGTCCGTAGTGAACGTTTTTATGATGGCACGGCAAGTTTGGACGCTTTTGAGGTGATCATCCAGGCTTTGGAGGTCGCCTCTCTCCCGTTTTACCCCGCGTCGCTGCATCTGCAAAGTTATAACTCGGCTTATTCGGTGGATAACAGTCAGGCGCTGCTGCAAGGTGTGGCTGATCCGAACACCAATATGTTTTTAGACATCTATCGGCGTGGTGTGCTCGCGGACATCGAACGCGAACAACCGGACGTGGTTGGTATCTCGATCCCGTCCATGCCGCAAATGCTCGCCGGGATGACGCTCGCGTATCTGATCAAAGAGGCGGGTTTGCCCTGCCATGTGACCGTTGGCGGGCCGCATATCAGCATGTTACGCGACGAACTGCCGCGCGTGCCAGCGATCTTCACTTTGATCGATAGCGCGGTGGTGTTTGATGGTGAAGTCCCGCTTTTGCGCTTAACGGAAGCCGTAGCGAACGGTCACGATCTGGCGGATGTGCCGAACCTGATTTACCGTGATGGCGATCACATCCGCGTGACGGAGCGCAAAATCCCGGAAAAAATCGGTGAACTGCCCCTGCCGGATTTTGACGGGATGCCGCTTGGCAAATATCTCGCGCCAGAACTGGTCTTACCGCTCCTGACCGCGCGCGGCTGTTATTTCGGCAAATGCGCGTTTTGCAATGTGGGCTATGGCGAAGCGGAATCGTTTAGTCAACTGCGCGCCGAACAACTGGCGGAGCAAATGCAAACCGTCCGTGAAAAATACGGTGTGCGGCATATCTTTTTCTCGGATGAAGCCGTCACGCCGCGCAATCTGCGCAACCTGTCAGCTATTCTTGCAGAAGCCGGATCGCCCTTGCATTGGGGCGGCTGTGTCCGGTTCGAGAAAGTGATCACACGCGAAGCGTTAGATAACATGGCGCGCGGTGGTTGCCGCATGATCCTGTTTGGCCTGGAAAGTGCTTCACAGCCGGTCATCGATCATATGGTGAAGGGCACGCAGTTAGAGCACATGAGCCGTATTTTGCACGAAAGCGCCGAAGCGGGTATCTGGAATCATACCTTCTTTTTCTTTGGTTTCCCCGGCGAAACAATGGATGATGCCCAGCAAACGGTGAATTTCCTGTTCAACCACAAACCTGCGATCCATTCGGCGGCGATAGGCACGTTTTTGATGGAACGCTATTCCCCGGCGCATCGCTTCCCGGCGCGGTACAGCGTTAAGCGTATCATTGAGGAACCGGATAAAGACCTGGCGATTTATTTCGATTACGAGGTCGAAACGGGCATTGATGCCGATTTAGCCGAGACGATCATGGCGCGGTTTATCGACACGCTGCCGGGTCGATCTTATCCGCAGTTTTACGCGAATGATGTGTATCGTTTCTTGTATGCCAGTTACTTAGCCGATCACGATTTACCCATGCCGCCCTGGTTGGCCCCCCCGGAATCCAGTGGCGATTAGCAGTTCGCAGTGGATGATCACGCTTATGCGTGATGTGTACCTGCTGGACGAGATCGACGGGGGCGAAATCTGGCTGGTCGATCCCCAAACCGAACACGTCCAAGCTGTCGCTGATATGCTGCGCGTTTTTAATGAGATTGGGGCGCTGGTTGACGAGTTATTGATCGCTAACCAACAGTGGTTGCCGCGTTTCTTTGCTTGATACTAAGCGCTTGGTGCTATTCGGCGCGCGCTACTGTCCTTTTTTGAATTCCGCCAGCTTTTGAAATTCTTCGCGCTCCTTATAAAACTCATCAAGCGGATAACAGCCGGATACAAGGCCATTGCGCGGCGCAGTTGTGCAATCGCTGAAGGTCCGGCAGATGCGTTTGCGCTGCAAGGGTTTCCCGGTCAGCACATCGGCGGGCATTTCGGGATAGGAGAGGACCAGGCGGCCAATCCCGACAAAATCCGCCATGCCGTTACGGACGACGTATTGCGCCACGTTGGGCAGCCATTCTTGCAAATACGAATACCCGGAGCCGACAAACGTCAGATCGGGGCGATGCTGTTTAAGCTGCGCTGTGACCTGAATCTGGCGCGCGACACCCGCGAGTGGGTCTTCCGGTGGCTGGTAGCCATCCGAGGGTGGGAACAGGGCGGGGCGCTGAATGTGCGGCACATAATACGGGCTGCC
>JAFGJA010000187.1 GCA_016929355.1 Anaerolineae bacterium
AGCGGAGCCGTAGCCGCGAGGCCCGTTACCATCTCCGCTTTGTCGGGATAAAGGAGCTGCGTCAGTTTGAACCACAACACCTGCGCTGCACGCTGCGTCATGATATGCACCCAGCGCTTGTCCTCTTGCCCAACACCGCCCAGGACCAACGTCTGATCACTTTCTTTGCGGCTGACGAACAGGTCAGTTGATAGGCCGTATTGCCGTTTGATTGGCTCTGAGTTCATGGCCTGCCCTTTCAGCCTCGCGTTACGATGTAAATTTTTTTCCATGCAAATTCAATTTTTAAAGGAGTAGCTTGTCATCAAAAACAGCGACAATCCAAGTTTAAGTTATTTCTAAGTATAAGGTGGCAGCAGCCACATTGCAATCCCTCAATTGCTAAGGTTTATTTACAATCAGCATGTCGCAGGGTAAGCGGAGGTCGATGTATAATGACTTTCGAACCCAATACATGCTGAAAGGAAACGGACAATGAGCGCGGATGGGCAAGGGGTGAGTCTGGCGGTGATGGTGCGGCGGCTGAACAACGTCCTGATCAACGTGCTGCTGATCGGTGGCTTGCTGATCGGGATCATGCCCGCCCGGACGCCGGCCCACGCACAACAGGATTCCTGCCTGAGTTACGGCACAATAGTACGCGGGCATATCTCGGCAGCAACCACCGAGGAAACATGGCGTTTCAACGGGCACACGGGCGATCTCGTCCTGATCGATATGCGCGCAATTGATTCCGGGCTGGATGTGGCCCTCACCTTGCTGGGACCAGAGGGCATCCAATTGGCGGCGGATGATGACGGCGGCCCCGGTTTTAATGCGCGGATCGGCCCATTTACCCTACCCGCTAATGGCGACTATACCATTCTGGCGGGCCAATATAGCGGCGAAGGCGATTATACGCTCGACCTGCGCAACCTGCGCACAATCCCCACCCTGGCTCCCCGTAAGCCGCTCGTCGGATCGGTGAACATGGATGATCCGAATGATGCGTTCGTGCTGGCGCTGCCGGTGGACTCTGCTGGTGAAACGCTGTGGCAATTGAATCTCAGCACCACGAGCACCGCCGATTATGCCGGGCCGATGCTCATGTTGTATGACGCAGCAGGGTTGATCAACAGTACCGAAAGCCAGCCCAGCGCTTATGTCCTCGATCCGATCATCCCCCTACCGGATGCGCAATATATCGTAATTGTCTCGTGGAATACAGGCAGCAGCGCCGCAGACTATGAAATCGTGCTGCGCCCATCAACACTCGACCTGCTGATCGAGGGCGCGAGTCAGTCGGGCACGCTGGACACGATGACGACCTCCCAAACCCACTATTTCCGGGCCGAAGCCGGGCAAATTGTCCGTATCGTGGTGCGCACCCGCGACGACATCGCCCCGGCGCTCGACATTCGCAGCCTGGATTACAGCACATATCTCTATTTCAGCGAAGGCGATCACACCCGCGAGCTACAGGTTACGCTGAATATCCCCCTGACGACGGTCTATTCGATCACGGTGCGCGACGGATCGTTTGCGGGCAATCAGGGCGAATACGTGCTCGATTTTGAGTTGATCCGTGAGTGATCGTAAAATATCTAGAGAACGGTAAATCTAACGCACCGTCAGAATTTTTTTCAAGGAGCAAAAATTATGATGACACTTCGCAAACTTATGATCACGCTGCTGGTCCTCAGCGCAGTCATGATTAACCTGACCGGCGCGGCGCTCGCGCAGGATGACCTGGGTTATGAGGAATACGCCGTGACACTGCCCGGCGAAATCTCAGGCACGATGGTCCAGCCGAGCGGCGATGGTCCCTTCCCCACCGTCTTGATGTTGCATGGCTTCGCCAGCGCCAAAGATGAAGTCGGCAATATGTACCTGAATCTCGCGGCGGAATTGGGCGCGCGCGGGATCGCCTCGCTGCGCATTGATTTTCGCGGCTGGGGTGAATCCGGCGGCGGGATGGAAAACAGCACGGTCACAGGCATGGTCGAAGACGCGACCACCGCTTACACCTATCTCACCGAGCAGGATTTTGTGAAGGCTGATGCAATTGGGCTGTTAGGCTTCAGTCTCGGCGGCGCGGTATCGCTGGCCTCATCCGGCCAAAATCCCGACTGGTATCAATCGTTGGTGATCTGGTCGTGGGGTGGCAATCTGGCGGAAGAAATGAGCGACAGTTTCACGCAGGAACAGCTTGACGCCGCCGCAGCCGAGGGACAGGTCACGATTGATCTCGGCTGGCGCGAAGTAACACTCGGCGCGGGCTTCTTCGACAGCCTGGATGATCTGGACGTGGAAAGCGATTTCCTCAACTACTCGAATTCATTCATGGTCGTGGCCGGGTCTGAAGACTTCGCCGGGGCGTATGTGGATTGGTTCATGGCAAATGCGCAAGGCGAACTCAAAGCGGCGTATCTGGTTGAAGGTGGCGATCACATCTACGCGGTGTTGACCGAAGATCAAACGATGGCCAATGCCGTCATCAGCACCACGGCCAATTGGTTTGCGATGACATTGGAATAAAAACCTCACCCCCCAGCCCCCTCTCCAAGCATGGCGAGGGGGAGTCTGGCGTCTGGTCAAGTCCTCCTCTCGGCTTGGCGAGAGGTCGTATCGCAGCATACGCAGGGATATTAGGGAGGTGAGGCCGCACGAGTCATGCAACGCGTAATTTACAGGTTATTTCACCAAAAAACTTATGGAGAAATCATGTAGGGGCGAACCAATGTGTTCGCCCTGGGCCGACACGTTAGTCGGCCCCTACATAAGGCGTTTTTTGAATTGATTTCCCCATCAGGATGACACATGTAATCACGCCTCTACCGCAAACGCGGGATTCTCCGGCGTCAGCAGCGCCGAAACCAGTTCGACCCCTGGCACATGCTCACGCAGCAGCGCTTCGAGATCCGCTAACGCCGCCCGCACATCCTCCTCAGCAGAATCGTGCAAGCCTTCCACCGTGATCAGGGCTTCGGTGGTCTCGGCACGGGATGCGCTCTGATCACTCTGCCGCCAACACCACCGCCGCGCGCTGACCAGATCAGCCTCATCCACAAAAATGACCTCGCCCGGTTCAGGACAACTCACCTCGTCCGCGCCGAGATCGGTAAAACGCTCGTGCCCGGCGGCAAATTTCACCGTCACGGTCCCCTGTGTCTCGCGCCGGTCAAAGATCGCCACCGGCAATCCATACCGGATGCTGACCAGATTTCCCAGATCAACCAGGAGATTCAGATTCGGGATGTCGCCTTTTTTGGTCAACCGGCGCAGCAATGCTTCCGCCGCGCTGCGATACTGCGTTGGCTTAACACCAAACGCGCTAAACGCCCGCCGCCATGCCTCAAGACTCTGAATCGCGGAAAGCGGCGTGCTGCCAATCTTCTCGATCACGGCGCATTGTTCGGCGCGGTACGCTTCGACTAACGCGGGCGGCGTGGGACCATTTTGCAGGCCACGCGCCCAGATCACGCCGCCGCAAATGGCGGGATATTTCTCGGCCAGATCGGAATCATAGCGAAATAGAATCATACGATTTCTCTCCTTCGTAGAATCATACACCCTTATAAGTATACCGGGCGCGTCAAGGTCGCCGCTTGGACAATCTTGCTAGCGCAGCACACGCCGGTAATGTGTGTATTTTGCCGTCTGCGTCATCCCGGCCCGCACGTAGAGCTTAACCGCCGTTTCCGATTCCGCGCGCACGCCCAATGCCGCCCGCGTGAATCCCGCCTGCTGGCAGGCGTAAAAACTCTGACGCAATAATGCTTCGCCCAACCCACGCCCACGCCATGCCGGAAGTACCGCCAGATGCGTAATCCAGGCCAGATCGGTCTGGATCGGATCAAAGGGTTGTGAAAAAGCCATCCCAACGGGCGTTTCATCACGCCACACGACCACCCACAAGTCCGGATCGAAATGATCCGCCGCAATGTAACGCGCGTGCCACGCCGCCAAGCCCATCGGCGATTCTTTGCCGCCGCCTTGCATAAACGCCTCTCGATCTACCTCATAGACAGCCTGCGCATGTTGATCAGGATCAAAGGGACGCAACGTAAAGCCCGCCGGAGGTGCAATAGGGGTAAGCGGTTGTGTCAGATCGACGCTCATGCGGTAGGACGAACGCACCGGGACATAGCCCAATTCCGTCGCAAGCTGAAGCTCATCGGTATTGCGGCGGCTCAGATAGCGCTGGATGTACGCGCCTTTACCATTTGGAAACTGCGCCGCTTCGACTTTCCCGGCGAAATGCGTATCAATGCGCTGCATGATCTGCCGCCCGATACCGCGCCGCCTATAATCAGGATGCACCGCACCCCAGGCAAACCCCCACACCGGATCATCGATCCGTTCCGGTTCGGCATCCTGCCAACCCACATACCCGTAACCGATTAGCGTAGCATGAGTATGATCACCATCCGGCAGCACGACCAACCAACAATCCTCCGTCGGCGCTGCGCCAAAATCATCGACCATTTCCGCGCGCAAAGTCTCCGGCGTATAACGCTCCTCAACCTGATCCGTTTCACCGACCAGATTGATCAAGTCCACCAACGCAGGCAAATCATCCCAGGTAAAGGGCTTGAATTGAAACGCAATCATCACACCTCCTGTTGTACTCAAAGCCTGAAAAAACTCTGTAACTAGCGAGCCTGTTTGTCTGAATTCAATGCATCACCGACCCTATAATTAAGTATTATGCAACGAAGAATCGACCAATCAATGACCGCTTAATAATCTCTCCTTCTAAAGTTGACAATATAACAAAAATTGATATAGTCAGCAGTCAGGTTGTATACAAAAATCCAGCCAACGCCGCCGCTACAACCGTCACAATAAAATCACACAGTATTTTATACGATTTGCCCTGGCCGACATGCTTCTTTGGGGAAGGGATGCCCGCATGAATCAGCGCAAGTTTTTCATTTTCGTTTTCACGTTAGTCTTAGGTTTATTTACGATTGTTTTGTCGTTTACACCCTCAAGCGTCGAGCACCAGCCACCGCGCGTTGAAGCGCGCCGTGAGTGCCCCCCACCAGGACACGATAAGGACAACGACTGTTTTGATGATCGGGACGCCGATAAGTGTGTTGGCGTCTATGGCACAATCAACGGCTGCCC
>JAFGJA010000188.1 GCA_016929355.1 Anaerolineae bacterium
CTGTTAAAAACCAATGCCACCCGCAAACTGCAAGATTTCCAGACAAAAATCATGCCCCTGTTGGAATGGCTACCGCTTATAACCATTGACTGGCGGCAAGCGGCTCAATTTTGGGCAGATACAACGAAAACGGGTAAGCAGCTTGCGGATACCGACCTGTTGATTGCCGCAATTGCCAAGCGTGTAGATGGTATCGTTGTGACAGCCGATAATGATTTTGATGCGCTGCAAATTCGACGCATTAATTGGCGTACACAGTAAACCTAATCCCCGGTCCAGGCGGATCGGGGATATTCACACATTCGGCGAGTTCAGTTTTTACCCGTTCGCCCAACCCTTCGCTCGCTCAACCGCACGCTGCCAACCCGCGACCAGATCATCGCGCGCGGCATCGCTCATCTGCGGCTCAAAGGTGCGCTCAATCGACCATTGCTCGGCCAACGTAGCCGTATCCGGCCAGAAGCCAACGGCCAGACCTGCCAGATACGCCGAGCCGAGCGCCGTCGTTTCGGTCACGGCGGGACGCTGCACCGGCACACCCAACACGTCCGCTTGAATCTGCATCAGGAGATCGTTGGCCGCCGCGCCGCCATCCACGCGCAGCGCGCTCAATGCAATGCCCGAATCCCGCGCCATCACATCCAGCACATCTTTCGATTGCAGCGCAATCGCATTCAACGTCGCCCGCGCAATATGCGCCCGCGTCGTGCCGCGCGTCATCCCGACCAGCGTCCCGCGTGCATAAGCATCCCAATGCGGCGCACCCAGGCCCACAAATGCCGGGACCATGTAGACGCCCTCGGCATCGTCCACCCTGCGCGCGAGCGTTTCGACTTCCGGCGCGCTGTCAATGATCTGCAACCCATCGCGCAGCCATTGCACCGCCGCCCCTGCCACAAACACGCTGCCTTCCAGCGCATAGATGAGCGGCTGATTTTCCAACTGCCACGCAATCGTGGTCAGCAACCCATTTTCAGAAGGCACACCTGCCGTGCCCGTATTCATCAGCAAAAAACTGCCTGTGCCATAGGTGTTTTTCGCCATGCCCGGCGACAGACACACCTGCCCGAACGTCGCCGCCTGCTGATCGCCCGCCACCCCCGCCAATGGGATCGGCTCGCCAAAGATATGTGCCACCGTTTCGCCGTAAACCATACTTGAGGGTTTGACCTCCGGCAGCAGGGAGCGCGGAATGTTGAAATAAGCGAGGATTTCATCGTCCCAATCGCCCTCATAGATGTTGTAAAGCATCGTCCGGCTGGCGTTGGTCACATCGGTGATGTGCAGCGCGCCACCGCTTAATTTCCACAGCAGCCATGTATCCACCGTACCAAACGCGAGTTCGCCCGCTTCCGCACTTGCGCGCGCACCGGGCACATGATCCAGCAGCCACGCGACTTTTGTGCCGGAAAAATACGCATCCGTCACCAGGCCGGTTTTCGCCCGGATCGCCGCGTCAAAGCCTGCCGCGCGAATTTGATCGCACATGGGGGCCGTGCGGCGACACTGCCACACAATCGCGTTATAGATGGGTTCGCCCGTGCCCCGCTCCCAGATCAGGGTCGTTTCGCGCTGGTTGGTGATGCTGATCGCGGCGATCTCGTTGGCAACCTCGGCGGTGCTGATGCCCTGCCCCTCGATCACGGCGCGGGCAGTATCGCGCTGCGTGCGCCAGATGTCCATCGGATCGTGTTCGACCCAACCCGGTTTGGGGAAATGCTGTGTAAATTCTTCCTGTGCGCTGCGGATGGGTTTGCCCGCCGCATCAAACAGAATCGCGCGCGAACTGGTTGTGCCCTGGTCGAGCGACAAAATGTAGTTGGTCATGAATGAAAAACCCTTTCATAAAAAATAGTCCCAATATGGGACCATTATAACAACGTCACAAAAATACAAAACCCGCCCAGCAGCGCGCCACACAGACCGCAGCCGAGGCGGGTTGGCCTGACTATAAAATTTGCCGGGTATGTCGCGTGTTATCCCAAGCCCACGTACACTTTATCCATGATCTCACGCAGAGAGAACACGCGCAGCATGTGCGATTGTAACGGCGACTGCCCGCCGCCGAGATAGCGCCCGGTGCGCAGACAGTAGCGCGCGCCCGTTGTCGGCGTGGTGATCGCGCAGTCCAGCACTTTACCATGGGCGATAGAGCCGCCCGTTTGCGGACAGCGATCCTCAATGGCATACAACCCGGAGTTGCACGCAACGATCAGCAGCGTCAGATCACCGATATGGATTGTCTTTTTGCCGCGCGCGGGAATCGCGCTGCGTTCGCAGACGAACACATACCCTTTGGGAAGTTGAACCTTTGGTTGAATTGTGGAAGTCGTCATCGCCGCCTCTCCTCTCGAATGGCTCTCTATCGAGACGAACGACGCGACTTGTGGCGCAGGAGATACGCCAGCAAGCAGGAATTGATGTTCCTTACTTTATTTTACACCAAAAATTGCCAGAAATTTATTAGAGTCGAGCAACTAATCTCAAAAAAGCCCTTGCCAAATCCCATAACTTGGTTTATACTGTTGCACAGTTGAACTGCGGGCGTGGTTCAGTGGTAGAACGTCTCCTTGCCAAGGAGAAGGTCACGGGTTCGAATCCCGTCGCCCGCTCTCCCCAATGCGCACCTTAAGAGTGCGCGTTTTTTATGTCTTCTGCGTTTGCGCGCGTGCGTCCTTTTCCGCCGCGACCAACCCGTTATCGACAACAACCGCCAGACAGGTATTCGTTTTTGTCACACCGGGAATCGTTTGAATTTGCGCGGCAATCACCGTGCCCAATGCCTCAAGATCACCCGCCTCAACAATCGCAATCGCGTCGTATTCACCAAACGTCATTTCCGCCGATTTCACCGCCTTCACCCGGCACAACTGCCGGACCACTGATGTGATTTCTCCTGTGCGCACCTGCAACAGCACATAAGCCTTCATCGTTCATTTCCCTTGCCTGATCGAAACCCTACTGCCCATCATACGCTGATCCCGCTACCGCGCCTAGTGGCTTCTGTCGTGGGTTTACCGTCTTTTTGCAAGTTTTTTGTAGCATTTTACCTTTACAGCATAGGCGAATTCTGGTATAAAAGACGCAACCTGCCGTGCGCGTGATCCGCACGAGGTTTGAGCCAACACCCATACTATGGGAATCGATATTCCGGTTGCAAACGCACTAGGATTCGTCCAAAGCGGGAGCACTGGTTAGGTTCCCACCTGCGAAAGCAGGTTCAAATAGAGGCGGCACACGGCATGGCGGGGAGGTCTTATTCAGCGCGCTGATCGTCAATGAACGATCAGCGCGTTTTTTTCCCTTTCCCCTAACATGCTCCCCGCAAACGCGGAGGGGGAAAATTAACGGAACGTCTGCCTCCCCCTCGCCATGCGTGGAGAGGGGGCCGGGGGGGTGAGGTACTACAAATCATGCTCCTCGCGCAGATATTTGAGCAACCCTTCAGCCGCCGCCTTGACCAGCGTATAGACTTCCTCGAAGCGATTGTTGTAATACGGATCGGGCACGTCACGCACGGCTTCGCCCTCGGCAAACTCCAGAAACCGCTTGACCACTGCGTCGCTATCATCGGGGATCATGCGCTGCAAATTGGACAGATTCGATCCGTCCATCGCCAGGATGTAGTCAAAATTCCCGAAATCCGCGCGCGTGACCTGCCGGGCACGACCATCGTAACGGATGTTGTGTTGGCGGAGGATATTGCGCGTGCCGCTATGCGCTTTCTCGCCCACATGCCAACTACCCGTCCCCGCCGAATCCACTGTGATCGCGTCACTGAGTCCGGC
>JAFGJA010000189.1 GCA_016929355.1 Anaerolineae bacterium
CGTGCCGATCCCGCCCTTGAATTGGAAACACGCGGTTCCGGCTCCGGCCCCCACAGCGCCCTCAGCTACCGGGCCATCTACCGCTTGTTCGAGCGCGGCCCAAACGTGTTCGCGCTGAACGTGCAGCCCGCGCATATCGTTTAAATAGCTGTCATTACATTCGCCCACAACCACATTGACCGAAGGGCCATCATCGCCAATACGCGGATTTTCGCGCAGCAACCACCGCACCGCCGCAGCCAACACCGCCCCCACGCTTAACGTATTGGTCAGCAGAATCGGCGCTTCGATGACGCCCATTTCGCGGACTTGCTCAAACCCCGCCGCCTTGCCATAGCCGTTCAATGTATGCACCGCCGCGTACACATTTTCCTCAAACAGATTGCCGGGATGCGGCAAAATGGCGGTTACACCTGTGCGCACAGCCTGATCTGGGCCGGGCGGCAGTGTCACCTGCCCGACGCGCACACCGGGCACATCCGTGATCGCGTTATGGAGTCCGGTGGGGAATTGATCGGATAAATCAACGCCGAGATCGCGCAGGCGCGGGCGGTTAACGTCACTCATAATGACCTCCGTATACCACAGTCAATCCAAAAATCATCCTGCAATTTGGACATTCTGACAAATTGCGCGCGCCGATGCGCCGTTCCGCTTGACCGATCCCGGTGCGTGTGCTATTGTTTCGAGCGTAATCCAATACACGAGTTGAGGCATCTCATGTTCAGTCGGGTCATGACAACGACCACTACTACAATGACTATGATGACCACCGGCATAACCGGGCGGGCTGCTTCAACGCGGAGGAATGGCTAACACCTACACCGGACCTCAATCTGCAAGTCAAGCGTGGAGCATCCCAGCCCCGCGCTTTTTTGTTTTTTAACCCCGCCCCACAGGTGGAGAGGGGGAGAAGGTAGTCAATAGACACAGGAGAAGATAACATGATCGATGTAGCTATTTTGGGCGCAACCGGAGCCGTTGGACAGCGTTTTATCCAACTGCTGGAAGGCCATCCCTGGTTTCGGATCACGGAACTGGTTGCCAGCGAACGCAGCGCGGGCCAAGCCTATCGTGACGCGGCGCGCTGGGTGCTTTCCGGCGGGCCATCGGACGAGATCGCGGCGATGGAAGTGCTGCCCCTGGATGCTGATGTGCAAGCCAAACTGGTCTTTTCCGCGCTGCCCGCCAGTATCGCCAAAGAGGTCGAATGGCAGATGGCCGAAGCGGGGCATGTGGTCTGCTCCAATGCGAGCGCGTACCGCATGGCGGAGGAAGTGCCGATTTTGCTGCCGGAAGCCAACGCCGAACACGCGGAACTGGTCAAGGTGCAGCGCGAAAAGCACCGGTGGAGCGGCGGCATTGTCACCAACTCTAACTGCACCAGCGCGCCAGTAGTGATGGCCTTCGCACCCCTGCGCAAATTCGGGATCGAAGCGGCGCAAATCGTCAGCCAGCAAGCCATCAGTGGGGCAGGCTATCCGGGCGTGCCCTCGCTGGATATTATGGACAACGTGATCCCGTATATCGGCGGCGAAGAACCGAAACTCGAAACCGAGCCGCGTAAAATGCTCGGTGCGCTGGCGGGTGATCATATCGACTTTCTCGATACGGTCATGAGCGCGACCTGCACGCGCGTCCCCGTGCTGGATGGGCATCTGGTGAGCATTTCGGTGCGCTTTGCGGAACCCGTAAGCGAAGAGGACCTGATCGCAGCGTGGGATTCGTTCGTCGGCCCCGATCCAGTGCCGGGCTTGCCCTTTGCGCCGCCGCAACCGGTGATCTATCGCCGCGAACTGGATCGCCCCCAACCGCGCAAAGATCGGGACGCAGGCAATGGCATGGCGTGTGTGGTCGGGCGGCTGCGTCCCTGCCCGGTGATGGGTGGCTGGAAATTCCTGGCGATGGCGCATAATACGGTGCGCGGCGCGGCGGGCTGTTCGATTTTGAACGCGGAAGTGCTGGTCGAGACGGGGTTGTTATAGCGCGGCAATAGTTGGAACCATTGTAGGGGCGACCCGGTGGGTCGCCTCGCCCCTACAAATTCGTTCCTAGAAATAGTGCTCTATTCAACGCTGAGGACCTTCGCGCCTTCGGTGGAAACCTGGGTCGCGCGCGTCAAACTATCGATGTCCGCATCTTCGTACATCACGCCGAGCGCAGCCGCGACTTTTTGCGCCGCATCCGATGAATCGCAGATCGCACAGAGGGTTGGACCAGCCCCGCTAATGACCAGCCCTAACGCACCGGATCGCTTGGCGGTGGCGCGGGCCTCGTGCAGCATTGGGATCAAACGCGCGCGCGCGGGTTCGATCACCACATCATTTTCCATCGCGGCGGTCATGGCTTCCAGGTCGCCGCGATACAGCGCGTCAATCAGGCGGGCGACGGCCCCTGTCTGCGCGACCATGTTCTTGAGCGAGATCGATTTAGGCAGCAGGGCGCGCGCTTCGCTGGTCGGGATCGCCGCATCCGGCGTAACCAGCGCGAAATGCAAATGATCCGGTACGGGCAGTTGGGCGATCTCGTCCAGCATTTCGCCGGTAATGAGCGTGATCCCGCCCAGCAAACTCGGCCCGACGTTGTCGGGGTGGAACCCGCTTACCGCCATTTCACCATCGAGACAGGCGGGCAATAGTTCTACGCGGGAGAGCGGTTCGCCAAAGAGCGCGTTAACGGCCAGCGCTCCGGCTACCGCGCTGGCCGCGCTGCTGCCCATACCGCTCGCCAGGGGCAGTTTTTTGTACAGCGTCAATTTGACGTGTTGTTCGGCCCCGATCAATTTGAGCGTACTGTTGGCGGCAATCGAGGCCGTGTTTTTGAGCGGATCAGTCGGCAACCGGCCATTATCGCCTTCAATGCGCGTGATGATCGCGCGGGATTGATCGTACAGGCCGTTGTTGGCATCGTCATCGAATTCGGCGCACAGTATATCGCCGGGTTCCTGAAACGCGACGCCAACGACATCGAAGACAACGCCAAAATTACCCATACTGGCGGGTGCGAATACTTCTGATCTGGTGTAGGCCATGTTATCTTTATCCGACATTTTCACATTCACAAACAAATGAGGTCTAACAATGCCCAGCAAATTAGTCTGCATGGACTGTGGTCGAGAATACCCTATAAATGCTGTGATCTACACATGCGCGCATTGTGCAAGTTTACTAGATGTGCAGCACGATTTCCCCCAAACTGTCTCACGCGAATTGTTTGATCAGCGCCTCGGTGCGCTGGATTTGCCGTACAGTAGCGGCGTGTGGCGCTATAAAGAACTGATTTATCCCGATCTGGATGAGGGCTTGATTGTCAGCCGCAACGAAGGCAATACGAACTTATACCATATACCCAAGCTGGCGGCGTGGGCGGGCGTCGATACGCTCTATCTCAAGCACGAGGGCGAAAATCCCACCGGATCATTCAAGGATCGCGGCATGACAACGGGCGTCACGCAGGCGCGCGTCCTGGGCATGGATCGCGTGGCGTGCGCGTCAACGGGGAATACCTCCGCTTCGCTCGCCGCCTACGCCGCCCACGCCGGTATGGAAGGGATCGTCTTCTTCCAGAACAAGCAGATCGCGTTAGGTAAACTGGCCCAGGCGATTGCTTACGGCGCAACCTGTGTCCAGATCAACGCGGATTTTGACAAAAATCTCGAACTGGTGCGCGAAGTCTCGGAAGCGCTGGCTATTTATGTGCTGAATTCGGTCAATGCCTTCCGGCTGGAAGGGCAAAAATCGATCATGTTCGAGGCGATCCAGCAGTTGCGTTGGCAAGTGCCGGATTGGATCGTCGTGCCCGGTGGCAACCTGGGAAACAGTTCCGCATTTGGTAAAGGGCTGCACGAAATGCACGCGCTTGGCCTGATTGACCGGCTGCCGCGTATCGCCATTATCCAGGCCGAGGGCGCGAATCCGTTGTATAAAGCCTACCAAACCGGCTTCGAAGTCTACGAGCCGGTCAAAGCCGATACCATCGCTACCGCCGTGAAGATCGGGAACCCGGTGAGCTATGCGAAGGCAGTACGCACCATCAAGTGGACGAACGGCGTTGTGGAACAGGTCAGTGACCAGGAAATCATGGACGCCAAAGCGCTGATCGATGCAACGGGGATCGGCTGCGAACCGGCCTCGGCGTGTTCACTCGCCGGGACGCGCAAGCTGGTCGAGATGGGCGTGATCCAACCGGGCGAGTCGGTGGTCGGGATTCTGACCGGGCACGTCCTCAAAGACCCGGACGCGATCATCAAGTATCACAGCGCGACGTTGGATAATCTGGATGCGACATACGCGAACCCGATGCACCCGGCGGAACCGTCGATTGAGGAGATTACGCGGATTCTGACTGGCGCGCGGGAAAAAGCGCCGGTGGTGTAACCAACCCCTCCCTGTAACCGGTTTAGAAGCGGACAAGATTAATCAGGTGGTGGAAAATATTGATGTAGGGGCGGGTTTGCAAAGTCGCCCCTACAAAAACCTGCGAAACGAGTTCGCCAACAACATCAATGATTCAAACGGCCTGTTCCTCACCGGGGATGTCGGGCTGCTGCTCAAACACTTCCAGCGCTTTATGCGACACCGTGAGCGTATGGTCTATTTGTGCAGAATGATAGTGCAAATTACCAGAGGTGAGATAGAATTCGTAGATTAATTTTTGACCCTGATGCGCCAACATCACACCCTAAACATCACCTTCTAGACGCTATCAAGTCCGTTACCATCCAAGACTGCATTTCACAAGAGTTTTAAGGAGTACCACACTATATGAGCATCAGTCAGCTAGCGAGGGAAATTAAAGAATCCCCAACACTTGCGCTCAATGAGCAAGCCATGATCTTGCGAGAAAAGGGCGAACCAGTGATCAATTTGACGGCGGGCCAACCGGCCAACCCTGCCCCGATCACAGCGATCCTGGGATCAGCCGCCCAACTCAAGCAAGGCGAGGTCAAATACACGCCGGTTGATGGCACAAAATCCCTGAAGAAAGCGATCATTCGTTATACCGAAGAAAATTATGGTCGTCTGCCCGCACCGGAACAGGTGATCGTATCTACCGGAGCGAAGCAGTCGTTATTCAATTTGCTCTTTTCCATTGTCGATCCGCAGGATGAAGTGATCATTCTCGCGCCCTATTGGGTGAGTTACCCGGAAATGATCAAGATGTGTCATGGGATTCCGGTCATCGTCACGCCGGAAGATGGCACATTTGAGCCGCGTTTCTCAGAAATTGAGGAAGCCACGAGTTCGTACACTAAAGCGATCATCGTCAACAGCCCAAATAATCCCTCTGGTGAGGTATTCAGCGAGGCTTTGATCGCCGATCTGGTTGATTTTTGCGAACGCAAAGGCATCTACCTGATCATGGACGACATCTACCACAAACTGGTTTTTGATGGCGTCAAAGCACCGCCCGCCTATACCTATACCAACAAAGACATCGAAACCACTCGCGTGATCGTGAGCAACGGCGTTTCCAAGCTGTACGGGATGACTGGCTTTCGGATCGGCTGGGTGATCGGCAACCGTAAACTCATCACCGCCATGACCAATGTCCAGGGGAACACCACTTCCGGCGCACCTACTGTTTCGCAAGCGGCGGCCTATAGCGCGCTGACCGGGGTGCAAAGTGTCGTGGAAAATCTGCGCCTGACGATCCAGAACAACCGTGACGTGGTGTTGGATGAAATGCGCTCCTTCACCGATGTAAAAATCATCAAGCCCAAAGGCACATTTTATATTCTGCCGGATTTCCGCGCCTATAACAACGATTCCGTGGCGCTGGCGAAATTCCTGCTGGAAAAAGCGCTGGTCGTGACCGTGCCCGGCGCGGCGTTTGGCATGGAAGGTCATTTACGCCTGAGTTATTCGGGCGCAACCAAGCCACTCATCGAGGCGATTGATCGCATGAAATGGGCGCTGGACCCGAACGCGCCAAACGAAATCTATATTGGTGATCGTAAATTGATCCGTGATTGGATGTAGGGGCGAACCATGAACAACTTACTCAACATTAAGACACCTGCGCAAGATCAAGCGCACGCGCTCAAAGCAGACTACAGCCTGAGCAATCACGGGATCATCAATCTGCGCCAGAGCTATTGGAATCTACCCACCGAAGCGTTATATGAAGAAGTCGTCTTTCGCGGCGAAGGCAAAATCACCACGCAGGGCGCGCTCGTCGTCACATCCGGCAAACACACCGCGCGCGCCGCGCAGGATAAATTTGTGGTCCGCGAACCCGCCACCGAAGATCATATCTGGTGGGGCGAATATAACCGGCCCCTGGCTCCTGATAAGTTCGATGAAATCTACAGCCGGATGCTTGGCTATCTGCAAGGCCGCGATGTGTTCGTGCAGGATGGCTATGCGGGCGCTGATCCGAATTACCGGCTGCCGGTGCGTATCATTGCTGAATATGCGTGGCACAGTGTTTTTTCGCGCAATATGTTTATTCTGCCCCAGAGTCGGGAAGAATACCGGCTGCATGTGCCCGACTTCACGGTCTTGGTCCTGCCGGATTTTCGCGCCTTTCCGCCTATTGATGGCACACGCACCAACACGGCGATCATCCTCAACTTCGATCAACGGCTGGCGATCATTGCCGGATCAGGGTATGGCGGGGAGATCAAGAAATCGATCTTCACGGTCATGAACTATCTGCTGCCGCTTGAAGGTGTGATGACGATGCACTGCTCGGCCAATCAGGGCAAAGATCGGGACGATGTAGCGCTGTTCTTCGGCCTGTCCGGGACGGGTAAAACCACGCTTTCGGCGGACCCGTCACGCGGGCTGATCGGTGATGACGAACACGGGTGGAATGATGAGGGCGTCTTTAATTTTGAAAACGGGTGCTATGCGAAAGTGATCCAGCTTTCACCCGCCGCCGAACCGGAAATTTACAGCGCGATCCATCGTTTTGGCTCGCTGCTCGAAAACGTGATCTACGATCCGGTGACACGTAAAATCGATCTGGATGCGGACGACATCACCGAAAATACGCGCGCGTCGTATCCGTTGGAGTACATTGCCAATGCCGTGCCCGAAAAACGCGCCGGACAGCCCAAAAACATCATCTTGCTGACGTGTGATGCGCAGGGTGTGCTGCCGCCGATTGCGCGGCTGTCACCCGATCAAGCGCTCTATCACTTCATTTCCGGTTATACCTCGAAGGTCGGCGGGACGGAAGTTGGCCTCGGCGATGAACCAGAGATCACGTTCAGTACGTGTTTTGGCGCGCCCTTCATGGTCCACCGTCCGAGCTTCTACGCCGATCTGCTCAAGCGCAAGATCGAGCGCTACGGCGTCAACTGCTGGCTGCTCAATACTGGGTGGGTCGGGGGTCCGTATGGCGTTGGGAAACGGATCAGCATCCGGCACACGCGCGATCTGCTCACCGCCGCACTCAACGGCGATTTGCTCAATGTAGACTACTACCAAGACCCGATCTTCGGGTTCGAAGTGCCTAAAAGCTGTCCCAATGTGCCGGCAGAGGTGCTGTATCCCGCCGAAGCATGGCCGGGCAAAACCGAATACTGGAACAAGTATCGCCAGTTGGCCGCGCGCTTTATCGACAACTTCAAGAAATTCGCGCCTGACTGCTCGCCGGAAGTCTGCGATGCCGGGCCAATACTGGCCGACACACCCATCGCCGGGGATTAATTTCCGTTACCGCGTAACTATATCAACCAAGATGGCTTGTTTGGGCAACCAGACAGGCCATTTGGATTCACACAAGATGATTTCTAACGCAATCCTTTGTGAATTTTTGTGCAATTTAACCATAATCATTGCGTTAGAAATCTGGGTAAATAAACGGCGATTGTGTGTATAATGGTCTATGATTGCTATAATTGAGCATAATACTGCACAAATTTGCGTTTTTGTGCGACTGTTAGTATGCTACCTCAAAGTGTTAACGGATGGAATGAGCAGATTACCAATTTTTAAGGAGGTAGAAACCAAATGATGAAATGATAGTCAAAGCTGTGTAAAGATAGCCAAAGAGTACAAAGGGGCACAGGTTTGACTGCCGACTTTTCCATAGGTATAGTGTACTTAGGTTTTAGGCTGACACTTTACCAACGGAATAGAAGCGGTTGCCTGTCGAAATCGTGACGGGTAGAAAATATTCAGCGTATCCTGGAGGTGACGATAACCAAGTTGCCTTCGCCTTTAGGACTGATTGACGTCGCGGTAGTGGCTACGACGAGACGTTAAACGTCTGTGGACAGGACATAGGACCAAAGCTCTTTGTGGCGGCGGCAGTCCTGGTTGAAGCAGGAACTAAAATCCCTTATGTACATATATGTTTATATTTGTATATAAGAAAGGTGGCAAGAAGCTAGATGCGTAAAGTTTCTCTTTTGCTCGTTGTTGCAATGGTGCTGGCCTTAGTGCCCACTGTTTCCATTTCAGCGCAAGGTGGCAACACCTTCGTGTTTGGCGAGTTCGGTAACGCCGTACAACTCGATCCCGCCGTTGTGACGGATGGTATCTCATTCCGCGTAACCGTGCAGGGTTGCGAAGCGCTGTTGTTCTATGATGGCTCAACCACCAACCCGGTCCCCGGTTTGGCGAAAAGCTGGACCGTGAGCGATGACGGTTTGGTCTGGGCCTTCCAGTTGGAAGAAGGCGTGATGTTCCATGATGGTACGCCTTTCAACGCCGAAGCGGTTAAATGGAACTTTGACCGGTGGCGTCTGACCAGCCATCCCCAACACTTCGCCGAGTCCGTTTTCGAATACTACGATTATATGTGGAACGGCTTTGATGAGGGTTCATTGATCCAGAGCGTGGAAGCGACTGGCGAATACGAAGTGACCATCACCCTGGCCGAACCCTACGGTTCAATGTTGAACACATTGGCGATGCCCATGTTTGCTATCGCCAGCCCTGCCGCCGTTGAAGCCGCAGGCGCGGCCTACGGAACCCCGGAAGTCGGCTATAGCTGCACCGGCCCGTACAAGTTTGTTGAATGGATCAGCGACGATCATATCACGCTGGAACGCAACGCCGAGTACTGGGGCGAGATTCCTGGCAATGTTGATACCATCATCTACCGGATTATCCCCGATGCTGCCGCCCGTTTTGCGGCGCTCCAGTCCGGTGAAATCGATGCGTTTGAAGGTCCGAACGTAGAAGACCTGGACGCGATTGATGCTGCCGATGATCTGTTCATTCAAATGCGCGGCCCGTTGAATGTGATGTACCTGGCCTTCAGCTACCGCGTCAAAGAATTCCGTGATCCATTGGTGCGGCAGGCGATTGCCATGGCGCTCAACCGCCAGGAAATCGTGGATGCGTTTTACCCGCCCGGGGCTGTCGTCGCCACCACCATGATCCCGCCGTCACTGTGGGGTTTCAATCCCGACGTGCCCGCCTTCGAATATGATCCCGAAGGGGCCAAAGCTCTGCTCGCCGAAGCTGGCTATCCCGATGGACTCAGCGAAGTGACGGTGCTGCCGGTTGACGAAAACAACATGGTCATCGAAGACGCCGCAGGCGAAGTCATCCCCTTGACACTGTACTTCCAGCCCGTGCAGCGCCCCTACAATCCCGATGGTGAGGGTATTGGTGAAGCCATGGTCAGCTACCTGGCTGATATTGGCCTCGAAGCCCAACTCGGTTCAGTGGGTGACTGGTCAGCGTATCTTGATGCGCGCAGCAATGGCGAACTGAACGGTCTGTACCAGCTTGGTTGGACCGGTGACAATGGTGATCCTGATAACTTCCTGGGTTACTTCTTCGGTGCTGGCCCCAAGCCCGCCGAAGGCTACTACTACAACCAGGAAGTTCACGATCTGCTGATGCAAGCCCGTTCAATGACCGCTCAGGCCGAACGCGAGCCGATCTACCAGCAAGTTGACGCGATCATGCACGACGAAGTGGGTCGTATCTACGTGGCGCACACCGGTGTGCCGTTGGCGTTCCGCAGCCGCGTTTCGGGCTATGTGACGAACCCGTTGGGAACCGAACACTTCAAGTTTGTCTCGGTTGAATAGCTGTATCACTTGATTTGAGTCTCAATAGGATGGCTGCCTCCGGGTAGCCATCCTACTTTTTTGGCTGTTCGCGGGCGATTGGACCAATGCACATTTTTGGGTACAATCAGCCCGCGTTGAACTTCTATCTGGCTGGATTGTGTTTATGGCTACTTATCTTGCACGACGTTTGATTGAAGCAGTTCCCGTTATTGTCGGCGTTTCCATCCTTGTGTTTTTGCTGCTGCACCTGATTCCGGGCGATCCTGCGCTTGCCATTTTGGGCGAACGTGCCACCGAAGAAAACGTTGCGGTGATCCGGGAACGCCTGGGATTGAATAAACCCCTTTATGAGCAGTATTTCATCTGGGTCGGTAATATGATCCAGGGCGATTTAGGCAATACGGTACGCGGCAATATCCCGGTTGCCAACGAAATCAGCAGCCGGTTTCCCGCCACGATTGAACTGTCGCTGTCGGCGCTCACCATCGCGGTGTTGGTGGGCGTGCCGATGGGTATCCTCTCCGGCATCCGGCGTAATTCGCTAATTGACACAGCGAGTATGTTCATCGCGTTATTTGGCGTGTCGATTCCCATTTTTGTGTTGGGGCTGCTCCTGATTTACATTGTCGGCGTCGAACTGCATTGGCTGCCATTTGTCAGTCGATTAAGTTCAAGTGTCCAACTAGAACGTGTCACCGGATTACATACGGTGGATGCGATTATCGCCGGAGATTGGACCGCGTTAAAAGATGCGCTTAATCATTTGATTTTGCCCGCCGTGACACTGGCCACCGTGCCGATGGCGGTCATTGCCCGTATCACGCGCTCATCCATGCTGGAAGTGCTGAACCAGGATTACATTCGCACCGCCCGCGCCAAAGGGCTGCGCTCTTATGTGGTCGTGATCCGGCACGCCTTCCGTAATGCGATGCTGCCTATCGTGACCATCATCGGCTTGCAGTTGGGCACGCTGCTTTCGGGTGCAGTCCTGACCGAAACGATCTACTCCTGGCCGGGCGTTGGTAAATGGTTGTTCGACTCGATTATTGCGCGCGATTATCCGATTGTACAATCGATGACGCTGATTATCGCCATGATTTATATTGTGGTGAATATGGTCGTTGATGTTCTCTATGCCGTGATTGACCCACGTATCAGGTACTAAACTCATGACGACAGCCGACCCTATTTCATTATCAGAACAGAAAAAAACAATCCAATTCACCCGGCGCGAACTGATCCTTGACCGTCTGATCCTCGCCCGCGACTTTCTCAAACGATTGTGGCGCAGTCCGAGCGCGCGCATCGGCGGGATCGTTGTCTTGATCACCGTTGGTATTTCAGTGGGTGTGCCCCTGTTTAACGACTACGATGCGCTGCGGGACCGCGATCTTCCCTCGCGGTATGCTGAACCGGATTGCGTGGTCAAAGTCATCCAATCCTACATCAACGATTACGAAGAAAAAACCACCTTCAGCAACATGACCTGCGACCATCCCTTCGGCGCGGACAAAAACGGACGCGACATCATGCGCCGTGTGGGGCATGGTATGTCAGTGTCGTTGTGGGCGGGCGTGGTGGCGGTGGTGTTTTCGCTGTCCATTGGCGGCACTGTCGGCCTGTTAGCCGGGTTTGTTGGCGGTTGGGTCGATAGTATCTTTATGCGCCTGATGGACGTGATTCTGGCGTTCCCGTCGCTGCTGCTGGCGGTAGCGCTCGTCACCGTCGCCGGGGCCAACCTGCAAAACGGCATGATCGCCGTAGGGATCACACAGATTCCGGTCTTTGCGCGGCTGGCGCGGTCCATGTCGATCTCGATTCGTAACCAGGAATATGTGCTGGCCGCGCGGAGTATCGGCACTCGTCAGGGTGGTATTCTGTTTAACCATGTGCTGCCGAACAGCCTCGCGCCGTTGATCGTGCAATCCACATTAGGTTTGGGCACGGCGGTGATCGAAACTGCCGCGCTAGGTTTTCTGGGTTTGGGGCAGCAGCCCCCTTATCCCGAATTGGGTAAAATGTTGGCTGATAGCCAGCAATCCTTACTCTCCGGCAAATGGTGGGTGATGGTCTTCCCCGGTGCAGCGATCATTATGATCGTGTTGGGCTTCAACCTGTTAGGCGACGGTCTGCGCGATGTCCTCGATCCACGCTTGAAAAAATAAGAGGATCGTTCAGAAAACAAATAGATTCCGCCTGATCGTGTAGGGGTGAACCAATTCGAACCTCTGGTTCGCATTCGCCCTGGACCGACACGCTGGTCGGTCCCTACATTTATTCTGCTAAAATTACTAGAGCGATGGGCATTATCCCATCGTTCTTTTTTTGCACCCTACGTTAGCAGGTGATTAGAATTACTTGCCACAAAACGCGGGCTGTGGGATATATTGAATATCGAGTTGGTCAATAGGACAGAACGTTGTGTTACCGCGAAAACGCCGTCGAATCGAGTTTACCCGTCAAACGTGTTTTATGTTAACCGTTCAACTGCTGGTGATGCTGCTGGTCGGTTGGCGCTTATCGGTTTTGATCTTTGCTGAGAGCAGCAGCCATACCGTCTCAACCAGTATGATCCGGCCTGCCCCCACCGCTCTCAGCACACGCGATGTATTACCCACCCCCACCCCTGATTTCACCATTCCCGCCCGCCTGATCACGTTTCCCGGCGCATCTATGAGCGCGCCCATTATCCCGGCTGGGCGCGTCGGCGGAACCTGGGAAACACGGCACTTAGGCGACTCAGTGGGGCATCTGGTCGGCACGAGTTGGTTGGATGGCCCCGGCAATAATATTGTGCTGGCGGGCCACGTCGAGAGTTATACCGGTGATCCCGGCCCATTTGCCCATCTCTTTGAAGCACATGAAGGCGATCTGATCATTTTGCGCGAGGGCACTACCGAATCGCATTACCGTGTGACCGCCATCAAAGAAGTGAACCCGTATGATGTGAGTTATGTTGCGCAAGGTGGTAGTTCCCGCCTGACGCTGATCACCTGTATGGACTGGGATTTTGAGCAAAATACGTATCTGGGCCGGTTAGTCGTCATTGCCGAACCGATCATCGCTGCCGCCCAAAGCCCGTGATACGGGTGCGATCCAGCCCTCGCTTATTCGGCGAGAGCGCTCATACCGGCCTCAAGCGCCGCCACAATCCGATCCACATCATACAAACAGCCCTGCCATGTCCCGCCGCTTGCCAGTTGGAGCGCCGCCCATAAGCGCGTATCGTCCGGCAGCAAGGGATGCGGTTGCAAGTCGGGATGAACCGGGCGCTGCTTCAGCAAATTCTCCGCTTCCTCCGGCGTGAGATCGCGGCCCTCTGCCGCTACCAGATTCACGCTCCCGGTCAGTGTCTCCCGGTTGATGATCAGTTCCAGCAAATCACCATCACGCAATTTGCCAACCGGCCCGCCCGCGAGCGCTTCCGGCCCGACATGCCCGATACACGCCCCGGTGGAAACCCCGCTAAAGCGCCCATCGGTCACAATCGGCACATGCTTGCCCCAGGGCAGATGCTTCAGCGCGGCGGTAATTTCATACGTTTCCTCCATGCCCGTGCCCATCGGTCCACTGCCGATCAAGACAATGATGTCGCCCGACTGAATAGCGGGTTCGCTGATACCTTTTACGGCATGGATCGCGGCTTGTTCCTCGGTGAAGACGCGCACCGGGCCGCGCATCCGGTACACATTATCGTCATCAATCACGCTCGGATCAATCGCCGTCGCTTTGATCAAGGAACCTTCCGGCGCAATATTGCCGGTGGGGAAAACCACCGTACTGGTCAGGCCATTTTGCCGCGCGGTGTCCGCATCCATGATCACGTTACCGGGATCGATCTGCTCAACAGTGGCAAGGCGTTCCCGGCTGGCGGTACGGCGTTTACTCTGCGCCCACCAATCGAGGTTTTCGCCCAACGTTTGCCCGGAAACCGTCATCACATCCAGGTTGAGCAAACCCATATCGCGCAAATGCAGCATCACTTCGGGCACAGCGCCCGCAAAAAACACCTGCACCGTCGGGTGACTGCGCGGACCATTGGGCAGCGCATCGACCAGGCGTGGCGCGGCGCGATTCACCGCCTGCCAATCCGCGACGGTGGGGATGCGCAACCCTGCCGCGTGCGCCACTGCCGGGATATGCAGCAGCAGATTCGTACTGCCGCCAAACGCCGCATAAACCAGCATGGCATTTTCGATAGCCGCTTGCGTCAGAATGTCACGCAGCAAAATGCCGTTCGCTTTCAGGTGCAGCAATGCCAACGCCGAACGATGCGCCAGATCAAACCAGATCGGTTCGCCGGACGGAGCCAGCGCCCCATGCGGCAGCGCCAACCCTAACGCCTCCGTCACGACTTGCGAGGTGGCCGCCGTACCGAGAAATTGGCAACCCCCGCCCGGCGAACCACACGCGCGGCAGCCCATCTCGGCGGCATAATCCAGGCTGATCATGTCATGCGTGAAGCGCGTGCCGATAGACTGCACTTTTCCCGCGTCTTCCGCGCCGGGATCAGGCAGCGTCACGCCACCGGGGACCACGATACCGGGCAGTTCACGATTCCCTGCCAGCGCCAGCAGAATCGCGGGGAGTCCCTTATCACACGAACCAATGCCCATCACGCCCGCGCGCGTGGGTAGGGAACGAATCTGCCGCCGCATAACGACAGCCGCGTCATTGCGATAGGGCAGGCTGTCAAACATACCCGTTGTGCCCTGCGTGCGCCCATCACACGGATCGGAGCAGTGCATCGCAAACGGGACCGCTTCATTAGCGCGCAGCGTTTCCGCCGCCTGCTTGACCAGCAGCACCACTTCCCAATGCCCGGTATGCAGACCCAACGCAATCGGCGAACCATCCTCGGCCCGCACCCCGCCTTGCGTGCTGACGATCATGTAATGATCGCGGCCCACTTCGTCCGGGGCCCAGCCCATCCCGACATTTTGCGTCATCCCGAATAAATTCCCGCTCGGTTCGTCGCGCAGCATCTCCGGTGTGAGCGGCAGTCGCCCCGCCGGACCTTGCCCCGACAACCGCGAGGTTTGCACATGGGTGTCATTGCCCAGAATATCATTCAGTGTAATCATGTAGTTTTCCATTTCTACTATAGGCCAAGTATTGTTTCGCCAAGCCTGCCCCTCAATGCTATAATGCACATCAATCCTACATCGTTTGCCAGGAAAACACATTATGCCTGATGCTAAACAGCCCGTTTCGAATCCCGAACATCTTGCGACACTGTACGAAATCACCCGCCGTCTGAATTCAAGTCTTGATCTGGATGAAGTGCTTGAGTACGTTATGGATCGCGTGATCGAAGTCACCGGAGCCGAACGCGGCTTCCTGATGCTGAAAGACGACAAAACCGACGAAATGACCTTTCGCGTGGCGCGCGGGATGGACCGCACCGACCTGAATTCGCCTGAATTCCAGGTTAGCACCTCGATTATCCGCAAAGTGCAGCGCACCGGGCAAGCCCTGCTCACCGATAACGCGCAAAGTGATGATCGCTTCACGCGCGGCGAAAGCATCATGATCCTGGGCTTGCGCTCGATTCTGTGCGTGCCGATCAAGGTCAAAGATACTCTGATCGGGCTGGTGTACGTTGATAACCGGCTGCATGTGGGTTTGTTCAACGAGGGCCACCGCGATCTCTTAGCGGCCTTCGCTAGCCAGGCCGGGATCGCCATCGAAAACGCGCGGCTGTATCAGGTGGCAGTGGAAAAAGGCCGCATGGAAAAAGAACTCCAGATGGCGAAGGACATCCAACGCGGGATGCTGCCCAAAGTCATCCCCGCCTATCCCGGTTATGAGATCGCGGCTGAATGGCGATCCGCGCGTGAAGTCGCGGGTGATTTTTACGATGTCTTCAGGCTGGGTGATGGCAGTTTGGGCGTGGTGGTCGCGGACGTGTCGGATAAAGGCGCACCCGCCGCGTTATTCATGGCCGTGTCGCGCAGTTTGATCCGCAGCGCATCTATTGCGACCAAAACGCCGGTAGACACGCTCAAACAGACAAATACGACCCTGCTGGCCGATACCGAATCCGGGATGTTCGTCACCGTCTATTACGCGATTCTGCATCCCGGCGGCAAGTTGACCTGCGTCAATGCGGGACACAATTTGCCCCTGTTGTATCGCGCCAAGCAGCAAACCCACGAATTTTTGCCGCGCGGCGGGCGTCCGTTGGGCTGGTTCGAGGATTTACCGGTGCACGCGGTGAAATACGAGATCGAACCGGGCGACGTGCTGGTCTTTTACACGGATGGGCTGACCGAGGCGGAAAATATGGCGCGCGCGCCGTATGGCGAAGATCGATTGGTCGAAACGGTGAAAGCCAACGCGGATCGCTCCGCTACCGAGATCATGCAGGCGATCATCAAATCAATGGTGGACTTCATGGGCGCTGCGCCACCCTTTGATGATACGACGCTGGTTGTTGTGCGCTATATGGGCGTTTAGGGGCGTTTCGTTTAGTCCGCGTCTTGCGGCGGGGGTGGGGGAATCACGTCGCGGTAAATGGCGGCGATAATCTGTTTCGCGCTCACCTTATAGATTTTCAACAGCGCGGCCCCCTGTGGATTTTCGGCTAACGCCAGCAGGATATGATCCGTGCCCGTGTAATGCATCCCTAACTGATCCGCGCGATCCACCGCATGATCGATCACATCTTCGAAGACCGCTTCCGCCGCCTGATCCGGCTTGGTTTTGCGCCGTTTAAGCGCAGTTTCCAATGCCGCTTGATCCAACCCACAATCGCTTAAAATCCGGCTGGCGGGACTGCGCGCCTCACGCACCAACACCAACAACAAATGCTCAATCCCGGTACAACAATCGGCGTCTTGCGCGGCTAACTGCACGGCGGCGTTTAATACCCGGCGGGAGAGTTCGCTCAGGCGTGCGGTGCGTTTGGCGACTTCGATGCTGAGTTCGGTCACGCCATCGTTGAGCAGCAGCCGCACGCGCCGCCGGATTTGATCCGAACTGATCCCCAACGTGCGCAGCAGATCAGACGCGCCCCCCTCCCGACTGCGCGCTAACGCTAATAATAAATGCTCGGTCCCGATATAGTGATGCCCAAACCAGCGCGATTCTTCGACAGACAGCGCCAACACCCGTCGCAAGGCTTCAGTGAGTTCGAGCGGGGTCACAAGCGGGTCCGTGACCGCGTGCAGCACGCGCACCTCTAATTCCGCCCGCCGCGTATCGATCTCCAGATCACACAACACCTGTGATCCCAGACTCCCTTTTTCGCGCAGAATTCCCACCAGCAGATGATCAGTATCCACCGCTCCATGCTGGTAATTTTGCGCAAGATAGCGTGCTTGATTCAAGGCGCGCCGGGCGTGTTGGCTATAACGGTTATTCAACACCATCAGTCATTTTTTCCGGTGATCGGAATGTATCTACTCCATCTTGATCCTACTGTTATTCGCGCCAGGGCACAAGAAACGCATATTTTCTGTTATAATGCGCGGCATGACGACAATTGCACTCAATGCACACTTGCTAACGGCCCAGGTCGGGTATCGCAGCGCCGGAGTCAACGGGTATATCTATAACCTGCTGCACGCCTTGCCTGCTGCCGATCCATCATTGAATTATATTGTGCTGGCCGGTAGTCATGGTCAGCCGCCCGAACACGCCCGCCTGATCGCCCATCATGCGCGCTGGAATACGGAACGTCCGATCCGGCGCATTGTATGGGAACAGTTCGCCCAACCCGTGACGCTGGCCCAACTCCGGCCCGATCTGGTTCATGCGTTGGCGTTTGTCTCGCCCTTGATCAATCCTGCTCCGGCGGTTGTGACCGTCTACGATCTGAGTTTTGTCCATTACCCGGATCGCTTGCCTGCTGCGCGGCGCTTGTATTTACGGCTGTTCACGCGGCGCTCCTGTCAGGTAGCGCGGCGTGTGATCGCTATCTCGCAAAGCACAGCGCGCGATCTGACCGATACCTTCGCTATTCCGGCGAACAAGATCGATGTGGCTGTACCGGGCGTTGGCGATCAGTTCCGGCCATTGTCGCGCGCCGAAATAGCAGCGTTCCGGCGGCGGGAAGGCTTGCCGGATCGCTTCTGGCTGTTTTTGGGCACGCTGGAACCACGCAAAAATTTACCCGTGCTGCTGCGCGCCTATGCCCGCCTCTCCGCAACGGAACGCCAAACGATGCATCTGGTCTTAGGCGGGGGCAAAGGGTGGATGTTTGACGAGATTTTCCGTACTATTGAAGAATACAACCTGTCGGATACGGTCCATTTGCCGGGCTATATTCCCGCCGCTGACCTGCCTTTGTGGTACAATGCCGCCGAAGCCTTTGTTTACCCGTCGATCTTCGAGGGTTTTGGCCTGCCCGTGATCGAGGCGATGGCGTGCGGCACACCAACC
>JAFGJA010000190.1 GCA_016929355.1 Anaerolineae bacterium
ATATACGTCAACTATATCCAATCGTTCAGCGATGTCTCATTGGCTGCGGCAGCCGCCGAAGCGATGCTTGATGAAGAGGCCGACATCCTGACCGGTACGGCGCAGATGGTCCCCGGTGCGGTGAATAAGGCGCTGGAAGCGGGCGCGCTGTGGTTCGGTACACAGTCGAATCAGACCGCGCTGGCCCCTGAAATCGTGGTTGCCAGCCAGGTTTACAACTGGACGGTTGCGCTTGGCCCGATCATTGATGATGTGTTGGCTGGCGAAATCGAAGGTGAAGCCTTCGCGCTGACGTTGGCGAACGAGGGGCTGTTGATCGAACTCAACCCCGACTTTGAACTTGACCCTGAGGTCGAAGAAGCGGGTATGGCAGTGCTTGATGCTATCGTCGCAGGCGACATTTCCTTCGAGATCGACGAAGAAGGTACGCTGGCGGTAGTTGAAGCCGAATAATCTGAGCGGCGAATGAATCGCTAATCAATCTAGGGGCGTATGAGTCGAATCGCTGGTTCGCCTACGCCCCTATAACTATACAACCTCGCTATTATTATTTGAAATGCTAAGGTGAATCCATGTCAAACGTTCTGCCAACCGGACAAACACGCATCGATCACATGGAAATGCGCGGCATCGTCAAGCGCTTCCCTGGCGTGCTGGCGGTGGATCATGTCGATTTTGACGTGCGCGCGGGCGAAGTTCACGCTTTGCTCGGTGAGAATGGCGCGGGCAAATCCACGTTGATGAAGATTCTTTACGGTCTGTACCAGCAGAACGAAGGCGAGATTTATATTAATGGCGAACTCGTCCCGATTCGCTCACCATCCGATGCGATTGCACATGGCGTCGGCATGATTCACCAACATTTTATGCTTGTGCCGACGCTCACCGTCGCGGAAAATGTCGCGTTGGGTTTGAAGTCTTCGCGCGGTTTAATGCTCGATCTCGATGTGGTATCCAATCGCATCAACGAATTAGCCGAAATTTACGGCTTGCAGATCGATCCCTCGGCCCCGGTGTGGCAGTTGGCGGTAGGTGAACGGCAGCGTGTCGAGATCATCAAGGCGCTGTATCGCGGCGCGGCGTTGCTGATTCTGGACGAACCCACCGCCGTGTTGACGCCGCAAGAAGTCGATGATTTGTTTAAGACGTTTCACCAGATGGTGGATGACGGGCACGCGCTGATCTTCATTTCGCACAAATTGCACGAAGTCTTAGCGATCAGTAACCGGATTTCCGTGTTGCGCGATGGAAAATATGTCGGATCGATTCCCACCAGCGAAGCTACCAAGCAAACATTGGCGCAGATGATGGTCGGGCGCGAGGTCATCTTGCAGTATGATGTGCCGCCAACCGAGGTGGGCGAGGTCCGTTTGAGCGTCAATAGCCTGGATGCGTTAAGTGATCGCGGCACAGAAGCGCTGCGTGGCGTGAATTTTGACATCCGCGCGGGTGAAATTCTGGCGTTGGCGGGTGTATCCGGTAACGGGCAGCGCGAACTGGCGGAAACGATCTTTGGGCTGCGTCCGGCTACCGGCGGCATGGTTACACTGGAAGGGCAGGACGTGACCAATGCCTCACCGTCCACGCTCAACCATCGCGGCATGTCGTATATTCCCGAAGAGCGCATGGTGGATGGGGTGATCAAAGATTTCACCGTCGCTGAAAATATGATTTTGCAAGATCACGGTGAGGCGGTTTATTCGCGCAATGTCTTTCTGAATCCGCGCGCCATCCGCGAACGCTGCGCTGAACTGATCCGCAATTTCAACATCCGCACGCCCAGCCAGGAAACGCTGATCAAAAGTCTTTCCGGTGGCAATATTCAAAAATTAGTGCTGGCGCGCGAACTGGCCCGCGAACCGCGCGTTTTGATCGCGGCGCAACCCACGCGCGGGGTTGATATTGGGGCGACGGAATATATTCACCAACAATTACTCGAACAGCGCGCACGCGGCACAGCGACCCTGTTGATCTCGGAAGACCTGGACGAAATTCTCGCGTTGGCGGATCGTATCGCCGTGATCTACGAGGGCGAAATCGTCGGGATCGTGAATCGCGCCGATGC
Source organism: Anaerolineae bacterium (assembly GCA_016929355.1). Classification (GTDB taxonomy): domain Bacteria; phylum Chloroflexota; class Anaerolineae; order Aggregatilineales; family Aggregatilineaceae; genus JAFGJA01. The sequence goes on from JAFGJA010000190.1 coordinate 2,066, forward strand.
CACCATCGAGCAACTCGGCTTGATGATGGCCGGTGTACACGATGAGTCGGCTGTGCTGGCTGAATAGTTAAATCTGGCAGCCCTACGTTTCCTGGCGGGCTGGTGCTTGCGTCGAATCTCGCACAACCAATTCACAGGGCAGAATGAGATTTGAAACTTCGTGACCCTCTAGCATTTCTAGCAACATAGTGACCGCGTATTCCCCTAACTGCATTTGGGGCTGGCGAATGGTGGTTAGGCGGGGCACAGCATAGGTCGCTTCGTCAATGTCGTCAAAGCCCATAATGCTAATCGCATCCGGGATCGCTATGCCTTTTTCGCGCAAAGCCGCGTTCAACCCCAAAGCCACACGATCATTGTAGCAAAGTACGGCAGTGGCCTGGGTGTTGATCACTCGTTTGGCGGCAGCCCGGCCTGTCTCAATATCCGATTGACCCGCCTCCGCTATTATTTCATCATGCACCGGCAAGCCGACAACGCGCAATGTTCCCCGGTAAGCTTTGTAGCGCCGCGCGTTGGATTTGGGGCGGTTGGCACTCCCCACGTAGACGATGCGTTGGTGACCGATGTCGATCAGGTAATTAAGCCCCTGTTGAACGCTAGCCATGTCATTGATCGAGACAGATCGAAACACCCCTTCCGGTTCTGGCTCATTAATCAGGATCACCGGAATGTCGATTTTTTGCAGCACTTGACTGTGATAACTGCCCATGTGGGAAGATGAGACAATGATGCCATCTACGCGGCGGCGGTGAAAGGTTTCAATAATTTCGAACTCACGTTGTCGATCATTGCGGGCGGTGGCTACCAAGACGCTGTATCCCTGGTTGTGTGCCGCCAGATCGATCCCCTCAATCACGTTCCAGTTAAATGGGTCCGTCACCTGGGCAATCACCACGCCGATGGTTTGGGTGCGATTGTTGCTGAGGCTTTGCGCGATGTAGTTGGGAACGTAACCCAATTCCTGCGCGATCTGGTGGACTTTTTGTTTGGTGGCAAGACTGATCTTGGGATGATCATTGAGTGCGCGTGCCACTGTTGAGCGTGAAACGCCCGCTTTCTTTGCAATTTCCTTGATCGTCACAGCCATGTTTGGGGCAAAACTCCACTCACGTTTTTAGTGCAACCGGTTGCATTATTTGTGTACACTATAGCACGATAGTTTTTGGCGTGTCAACTTTTTACGGATAGGCGGGATGCCAACAAGCGCCTCAGATACTTTTAAGCCACTCTGAACATTTTTCCAGTATCTTTTTGGCAGGCTGCGGTTTATGAGCAGTTATGGTTAGTATCACTATCGTCAATGATGCCCCCCCAGTATTCGTCGTTGGGGAGAGTTGCACGGTCATGTTAGTTGAACGTCCTGTGGCCCAATTCGAAAGCACGATCTGGTTCGAACAATCTGTTGCACAAGCCCAGCAGGTATTAGCGCAATTTGATCCGATCAGCCTGGCTGAAATGGAAAATGTTGCTTTGCTCAATCGCATTGATACCAAATATGTCATGCGTGCGAGTCAGCTCCAATATGCGTTGGCGCACATCGCCGATCATTTTGTGGACGCCTGATTTCGTGACGGATATTGATGATAACCAGATCGATGAATTTATCGACACGCACGCACCCCTCGATCCACAGATGCTAGAACCCAAACTCTGGAACCGCTTTCTGCGGATCACGTTGGTGAGTAAGACCCGTCCGGAACGCTTGACTCTCGATCTGAATCTCGAATTTGGCTGGGATGATAGGTATGCAGCCATGCCGGGGATCGCCATTGCCGAAGTCAAACAGGAACATTTGTCGCAGCATTCAGATTTTACCCAGCAAATGCGTGAATTTAGCGTGCGTCCGACCCGGTTTAGCAAATACTGTACTGGGGTTTACAGCCTCTATAGCCATCAGGCCGAACAGCGCCAGATTTCCGTCACGAGTAGGATCGGTCAGGGCACAACTTTTTTGCTGACGTTTCCGTCAGGCGCGGCAACTGCATAAAAATCGTATCAAGCGGGGTGTTTTTTGTTTATGCCGCTACAACAACGAGATCATAAAAATACCCTGCCGCCCTCATGCGGTAGGGTATTTTATTGCTTCATCAAGCCGCGTTACTGATCTCGATCTGATCAAACTGGCTGTTGTACAGTTCGGCATAAAAACCGCCCTGCGCTAACAAGTCCTTATGCGTGCCCTGTTCCACAATATCGCCCTCATTCATGACCAGAATTAAGTCGGCGTTGCGAATCGTGGAAAGACGGTGGGCGATTACAAAGCTGGTGCGCCCCTGCATCAAGTGATCCATCGCTTGCTGGATCAAAATTTCGGTGCGGGTATCAACCGAACTGGTTGCTTCATCCAGAATGAGCATATCCGGGTCGGCTAAGATGGCGCGGGCAATCGTCAAAAGCTGCTGTTGGCCCTGCGAGATATTGGTCGTTTCTTCGTTGAGGATCGTATCGTACCCATCGGGCAGTGTGCGGATAAAGTGATCGGCGCGGGCCGCTGTCGCTGCCGCGATTACCTCGTCATCAGTGGCGTCGCGCCGCCCATAACGAACGTTTTCCATGATGGTATCGTTGTACAGCCAGGCATCTTGCAGCACCATTCCGAACAAGCTCCGTAAGTCATTGCGGGTGAATGCCGTGATATTGTGACCATCAATCAGGATGACGCCGCTATTGACATCGTAGAAGCGCATGAGCAGCTTCACCATGGTGGTCTTGCCCGCGCCAGTCGGCCCAACGATAGCGATCTTCTGACCGGGTTGCACATCTGCCGAAAAGTCCTTGATGATGACTTTATCCGCGCTGTAGCCGAAACGCACATGCTTAAATTCGACATGGCCCGTTACCGTCGGGAGATGGAGCGGATTCGCCGTTTCAGCAATTTCCTCATCCTCATCCAGAAATTCAAACACGCGCTCCGCCGCCGCCGCCGTTTGCTGCAAAATATTGGCGATGTTGGCGATCTGGCCGAGCGGTTGGGTGAACATGCGTACATATTGGACAAACGCCTGAATGTCACCCACCGTAATGCGATTGCTGGCGGCCATCCACCCGCCCAGGATACACACGATCACATAACTCAGGTTGCCGATAAACATCATGATCGGCATCATCATGCCGGAAAGAAATTGCGATTTCCAGGCGGAGTGGAAGAGGGTGTTGTTATAGGCGTCAAATTGCTGGATGCTTTTTTCCTCCCCATTGAACGCCTTCACCACCTGATGCCCGCCGTACATTTCTTCGACATGGCCGTTGACATGGCCGAGATAATCCTGCTGCTCGCGGAAGTATTTCTGCGATGCGCCCATGACCACACCCATCAACCCAAACGAGAAGGGAATCATCAGCAACGCGGCCAGCGTCATCTGCCAGCTAATTGAGAGCATCATGATCAGCACCCCGATCACAGTGGCGATTGAAGTGATCAACTGCATTAAGCTCTGGTTCAAGGTCTGGCTGACGGTATCAACATCATTGGTAATGCGCGATAGCACTTCGCCCTGATTCGTTCCGTCGAAGTATTGGAGCGGCATCCGGTTGATTTTTTGCGAAATGTCCTGGCGGAAGCGATAGCTCACTTGCATGGATACGCCCGCCATGACCCAGCCCTGAATGTAGCTGAACAGCGCTGCTAACAGGTACAGGCCGGTCATGATGAGCAGGATATGCCCGATATAATCGAAATCGATGCCGGAGCCGGTCCCAGATATTTCAGCGACCATACCCTCGAATAGTTTGGTGGTCGCTTTCCCCAAAATTTTAGGTCCAGCGACGGAAAAAACGGTAGAGGCCACCGCGAACAGCAAGACAACCCCTATCGACACCTTATACACGCTGAGATAAACGAGCAGCTTGCGCATCGTGCCTTTGAAATCGCGGGCTTTTTCGCCGTGCATCATCATGCCTGGCGGGCCATGTTGGGGTCCGCGTTGTTGCCTTCTATACTGTGGCTGCTTGCCATTTGGCGATCCGTTGCGTTGTTGGTTGGATTCGCTTGTTGTCATGGTTATGCTACCTCCGTGCCCAGTTGGGATAGTGCAATTTCGCGGTAAACCTCACAGGTTGTCATCAGTTCTGAATGTGTGCCTTTACCCACAATCTGTCCCCGATCCAGCACCACGATTTGATCGGCGTTCAGGATTGTCGAGACACGCTGCGTCACGATCAGTACCGCGCTCGAATTGGTTTGCTCTTTAAGCGCCCGGCGCAGCGCGGCATCGGTTTTGAAGTCCAGACCGGAAAAGCTGTCATCGAAGATATAGATCGGGGCTTTTTTGACCAGCGCGCGCGCAATTGAAAGGCGTTGGCGCTGCCCACCGGAGACATTCATGCCTCCTTGGGCGATCTCAGCGGTCATCCCTTCGCTTTTTTGCGCGATAAATTCACTGGCCTGGGCGATATTCGCTGCCAGTGCCAGATCATCCTGGCTGGCGGTTTCGTCGCCATAACGTAGATTGCTTTCGATAGTCCCGGAAAACAGGGTGGCTTTTTGCGGCATAAACCCGATTTTGGCGCGCAGATCGTGTTGTGTCACCTCACGGATGTCAGCGCCATTCACGAGAATTGCACCTTCTGTCACATCGTAGAAACGCGGAATCAGGTTGATCAGCGTCGATTTGCCGGAACCAGTTGAGCCGATGAAGGCGGTTGTTTGGCCGGGTTGCGCCACAAAATTGAGATCGTGCAGCACATCGGCTTCTGCACCGGGATAGCGGAATGAGACATTGCGGAACTCGACAGAGCCTGTGAACGGTTCGGCGAATTGTTGCGGCTGTGCCGGGTCTTTGATCACCGATTCTGTTTCCAATACATCCGCAATACGTCCGCCGGAAACTGAGGCGCGCGGCACAATGATGAACATGATGGAGATCATGAAGAATGAGAAGACGACCTGCGAGGCGTACTGCATAAACGCCATCATGTCACCCACCTGGATGGCTGATTCTGCGACCTGATGCGAACCGACCCAGATAATGGTCAGCGATAAACCGTTCATGATGAGCATCATCATCGGGAACATGATCGCCATGGCCCGGTTAATAAACAGCGATGTATCGGTCAGGTCTTGATTGGCTTGATCAAAGCGTTTTTCTTCAAAGGATTGTGCGTTGAACGCCCGCACGACCATAATGCCCGACAGGTTCTCACGGGTGACTAAATTCAAGTGATCGATCAGGCTTTGCACGATCCTGAATTTGGGTAGCGCAACGGTAAAGAGGACAACGATCAAGGTCAATAATGCGAACACTGCCACCGCAATGATCCACCACATATTGGGATCGGTGTCCATCGCTTTGATGATGCCACCGACGCCCATGATCGGAGCAAAACACGCAATACGTAGCAGCATAATGAGCACGTTTTGCACCTGCGTCACATCATTGGTCGAGCGCGTGATGAGGGACGCGGTGGAGAAGGTGTCAAATTCAATGTTAGAGAAATTCTCGATTTTTCGAAATAAATCCCGGCGCAAATCACGCGCGACACCCGCCGCAATACGGGCCGAGAACAG
>JAFGJA010000191.1 GCA_016929355.1 Anaerolineae bacterium
CGGTTCCCGCTCCGTGGGTTCGAATCCCACCCTCTCCGCCAGACTGAAACGGCAGGTGAATCAACCCATCTGCCGTTTTGTTTTTCTCTGTGGACTCTGTGCCTCTGTGGTTCAACGATTTTAAAAGGAGCCGTTTATGATCACGGTGGAATTTGCCCGCACACTCTACGAAAACAGCGATCCGGTCCATGATTTTGATCATGTATTGCGCGTGTTGGCGTTGGCGCAGCGTATTGGTGCGGTGGAAGGCGCAAATATGGCGGTGGTCGAAACGGCGGTGCTGCTGCACGATAGTGATCGTAACCTGGATCGTGCCGGGGATGAATCCGGCCCTGGTCCGGCGGCACATGCGCCTGACACGGTATCAACGGACCATGCCGTGATCGCGGCGGCCAATGCGCGCCACATTCTGAACCGGCTTGATCCCGCGCCGGATGCTGATTTTATCGCGGCGGTGGTTCATGCCATCGAAGCGCACCGGTTCCGCAACGCAATTGAACCGCAAACGCTCGAAGCGAAAGTGGTCTTTGACGCGGATAAGTTGGATGCTATCGGCGCGATTGGCATCGTGCGCGCGTATGCGTATGGGGCGCGAGCGGGGAAAAAGTTGTGGGCGGAGGTTTCACCGGATTACGCGGGCGGCGATCCTGACCATACGCCGGTGCATGAATACGTGTATAAGCTGGCGCGCATTCAAGAGCGGATGCAGACCGCCACCGGGCGCACGATTGCCCGCGAACGCCATGCATACATGGTCGCATTTTTCGAGCGGTTAGGGCAGGAAGTGCGCGGCACGGTCTAACGCAAAAAACACCGGACTAACCCACCGCCCGGTGTGCCACAATCAATCAGGCGTATCAGTCCGAAGACTTGCGGCCTGATTTGCTATCGTTGACGTAGAAGCCTTTACCCTTGAAGACAATACCCACCGGGCCGATCAAGCGATGAACCTCACCCTCACATTCCGGGCAAACTGTGATCGGCTTGTCCGTAAATTTCTGTACGCGCTCAAACCGGACGCCACACTCTGCACATTGGTATTCATACAGGGGCATAATGACCATTCTCCCAATACTTGCCTGTTCGATCAATTCTATTTTACCGCACCTAACATTAGAGCAACATTAGATATTCATCAAAAATCCCCCGGTGCGCGCGGCGGTGGTAGCAGTATTGCGGTATAATGCCGCGCGGTGTGATCCGTCCGTTCAGCATGTTAGTCCTCTGGAAATACTAAAACCGCATGGTCAAACTCGTTATTCTATTCAAAAACGCCTCCAAAACGCCGCATTTCGAACAGGGCTACGCGCGGAATCTGGCCTTGCTGCGCAAAATGCCCGGTGTGTGGCGTATCGAAGAAAGTGATGTGTTGGGCAGTCCAACCAGTGATCCGGCGTATCACCTGATCCTTGAAGTCTATTTTAAGTCGTTTGAGGATCTCGATGCGGCGCTTACCTCGCCGGAAGGTGTCACGGCGGGCAAAGATTTGATGACCTTCACCGGTGCTCATGTTGAGGTGTTGTTTGTGGCGGAGGGCAGCGTACCCAAACCGAAAGCGCTCAAGCCGGAGAATTTGCAAGCCTTCCTCGATAATCATCACATCGACGCAGAAATTGTCTTTCCCGGCCAACCCACGCCCACTGTACCGGCGGCGGCGGAAGCGCTCAGCGCCGCGCTTGATCAAGTTGTAACCCCCGATCAGATCGTAAAATCGGTAGTATTCCTGGTCAATAACCAGCCGTTTCTGGTCTATGGCTGTGGCACGCGCCGCGTTGATCCGCGCAAATTGGCGGTGCGTTTGAATGTGAGCCGCAAACAGGTCAAACTGGCTAACGCCGATCAAGTGCTTGATCTGACCGGGTATGAAGTGGGTACTGTGCCGCCGCTTGGCCTCAAAACACCGATGCCGACTTATATGGACCCGGCGATCAAAGACTACGAGATCGTATATGCGGGTGGCGGTGGCATTGACGCGCTGCTCAAGATCAGCAGCCAGGAATTAGAGCGCGTCAGCCATGCCGAGATCGAGTCCATGTTGCAGGATGATGAAGCGGAAACCAGCCAGACCGATGATTCCGGTCAGAACGCGAAATAGGGGCGTTTTTGGATCGAATGCACAAAAGCGCTTGACAAGTGCGGTGATCCCTGTTAACTTTTCAGACACAACAGAACATGTAAATGCGTTGATCTGGAAGAGTACACATTCAAGCGATGTTCAGAGAGTCGCCGGGTGCTGCGATGGCGATACAAGCGCGGATGTGGAATGGGCCAGGGAGCAGCCAGTCGAAACCCCCTGTAGTGTAGGTAATACCAATCAGGGGAAGTAGCCTGCGCCGGAGACACCACCGTTATCAGGTGACGGGTATCGAGATAGACCTTAATCTATTTCCGTACCTCAATGAGTGAAGCTGGCTTTTCCCCGATCCATGTGCGCGTCATCATGGATTTTTTGTTTGTATGAGCAAAAATGCACCGGGCCAAAGTCGCTTAATCAAGGTGGCACCGCGAGAATCTCCCATCTCGTCCTTGTGACAGCCTCGTCCTTGACGAGCCTCGTCCTTGTGATGAGGGGGGAATTCTTTTGTTTAGTTGGTTTAGCCGGTTGCCATCAGGAGGCGATTGATTATGGCCTTTGCCCCATCCACCCTTACCCGCGCGCAAACCACCCCGGATCGCGCCACCGTGCATCGTCTGTTCGAGCAAGGCGATCTCGTACCCGTATACCGTAAACTCTTGGCCGATCTCGAAACGCCGGTCTCGGTCTATCTCAAGCTGGCGCAGGTCAGCGAGTCCTCGTTTTTGCTGGAAAGTGTCGAAGGGGGCGAACAGGTCGGGCGCTATTCGTTCCTCGGTGTGAATCCAAAGGGATCGCTGATCGTGCATCACAACGCGGTCACGATCAAACGGCACGACGAAACAATCACCCGCGAACTCGATCCCGGCGAAGACCCCCTACACGTCATCCAGGCGGAATTTGATCGTGTGCAGCCGGTCCCGGTAGAGGGGTTGCCGCGTTTTATTGGTGGCGCGGTGGGGTATATCAGTTACGATGTGGTGCGCTATTTTGAGCGCTTGCCCGCTACCGCGATCAACGATCTCGATGTGCCTGACGCGGCTTTTCTGCTGCCGGATACATTGGTCATTTTTGACCACGCCAAGCACCAATTGATCATTCTCGCCAACGCGCACAATACCGGCGATCCTGATGCGGCGTATGATGACGCGGTAGAACGGATTGATGCGATCACGGCGGCGTTAGCTGGCCCTCTGCCCTATCTGCCGGATGATGCACGTCCACAGCCCGTGAATTCGGCGCTGCAATCCAATATGACCCGCGAAAAATTCGAGGCGAACGTGCGCGATGCCAAAGAATATATCGCGGCGGGCGATGCGTTCCAGATTGTGTTGTCGCAGCGTTTCAGCCGCCAGACCAGCGCGCATCCCTTCACTATTTACCGTTCCCTGCGCGCGCTGAATCCTTCCCCGTATATGTTTTTCCTGCGTTTTAGCGATGAGTTCAGCCTGATTGGAGCCTCGCCGGAAATGATGGTTCGCTTGGAGGATGGTGTGGCGACGGTGCGCCCCATTGCCGGGACTCGTCCGCGCGGCGCAACTGAGGCGGAAGATCAGGCAATGGCAAAAGAATTGCTGGAAGACGAAAAAGAGCGCGCCGAACACGTCATGCTGGTGGACCTGGGGCGTAACGATCTGGGCCGCGTCTGCGAATACGGCACGGTGCGCGTGCCGGATATGATGTACATCGAGCGTTATTCGCATGTGATGCATATTGTGAGCCAGGTACACGGGCAGATTCGTGACAATATGAACGCTTTCGATCTGCTGCGCGCGACCTTCCCCGCCGGAACCTTGAGCGGCGCGCCCAAAGTCCGCGCAATGGAGATCATCGAAGAATTGGAAGGCGTCCGGCGCGGGCCGTATGGCGGCGCGGTGGGTTATTTCAGCTTTGACGGATCGATGGATACGTGCATCACCATCCGCACCATGATGCAGCGCGGCGACACGATCTATTTCCAGTCCGGCGCGGGCATTGTAGCCGACAGCGATCCGGGCCGCGAATACGACGAAACGGTCAATAAAGCGCGCGCGGTGGCCGTCGCGGTCAC
>JAFGJA010000021.1 GCA_016929355.1 Anaerolineae bacterium
CGCGCGGGCGAGATCGTCGGGGGCGACTTCGTACACCGGGAAATAGTGCCGCGCGAGGTAATATTCCACCGGGCGCGTGGACCAGGGAATAAACGAACTGCTGTTGATCACCAACCAGAGGCGATCCGTCTGTTGGGCATAGTGGGCGAAAAGCAGCGTTTCAGAGGGGTTGACCAGTTCATCGGGATAGACGGAAACCCGTTTAGGTTGTTGTTCCGGGCTGTAACGCTCACCGGGGGCGGCGGGTAGCGTGTACACGGTGGGTTGATCTAATTTGTAGTAGTTCATGAAAAATTCGGCATAAGTCGGATCGTTGAGGACGATCACATCGTTCGCTGCCAGTTCCGGTTTAAGCTGGTAGAGCAAATCCAGTGTGGGTTGAAAATCGCCGGAATAGCGCATATCTTTGCGAATCGCGTACAGTCCCCCGCCGAGCGTGATCGCTGTGACCAACACCAGCGATCCCGCCGTGAATACAAATGTCGCGCTATTCGAGGGCAGATGTTCTGGGCGGCGTACCCACCAGATGATCCAGCCGAGAGCAACAATCGCTAACACCGCGCATAAAACCGGCAGCAGCCACGTTTGCCCTACCGCGTACTGCCACGCCCAATCTACGTCACGATCACCGAGCAGATCGAGATAGCCGGGAATGGGGGATTTGCGGAAGGTCCAAATATCGTCATAAGCAAAGCGTTCCTGTTCGGTCAGGCTGTCATAATACTGTTGGATGGAGATCAACGAGGCGAGGACTTGAATCCCCGCGCTGACCAGAAACAGCGCGAGTGCCGCCGCGTATTGCCACCATGCCGCGCGATGTTCCAGCAGGGAGGCGAAAATGGGCAGCAGCCACAACGCGATAAAGGGTGTGACCGGGACCAGATAGCGCGCGCCCCAACCGAGGCCGCCCGTCCATTGGTCTTCGCCACGCACCAACGCATACCCGATCACAAAGGTGATCAGCATCACGAGCGGCACGGCGATCTGCCGCCTGCGCCCCTCGCGGATCAACCGCCGCCAACCGAAAAAGCCAAGCAGCAGGATCGGGGAAAACAACCACAGGCTGCGGCCCGGACTGAACATATAACCGCGCATGGCTGCGGATGCGCCGGAAATATTGCTGCGGGCCTGTTCCATGCGGGCAGTGAACGCATAGCGGCGCGAGATGTTGAACAGCGTATCGGCATTAAGAATGATCAGCGCCAGCGCGCCGAGAAATAGAATGATGCCGAGGATCACGAAGACGGTGCGGCGGGTGAAGCGGATATTTTTCAGGCGCGAGGGCAGCGCTTCAACGATGATCGCCGGGATTAAGAGCAGCGAGACTTCTTTGGAGAACAACGCTCCGGCAAAGGCCAATGCCAGCGCGATCCAGGCGAACCAGGGTCGTTTGCCGGCAGCGAGGCGGTGACGCACGATCATCACCAGATACACGGTAAGCAGGGCCAGCAGCGTAAACAGGGGTTCGCGGAAATAGGTACGGCTGTAGGGCCATGCAATTGTACCGAGGCCGTATACTAATGCGGTCAGCGCCGCGACCCGCGCCCGGTAGCCGAGGCCGAGGCCGTAAGCATAGACGACGCCCGCCGTGAGCGCCGTGATCACGATGTTGAACAACCAGACGGTATGGGCCAGGCCGATACCGGGCAAGGCTTGCGCGATCAGAAAGAGGACAGAAGCTAATACGGGTTGGAGCGGTTCGGTATCGGCGGGTGGGGGATTCACCGCATCCAGTGAGATCGGCGGGAAGGCGTCGAATTCGTAGTTTTGTTCGAGCGTGCCGCGCCGAGCCATGCTCTCGGTGGCATCGAACAGGAACCATTCATCGCGGCTGACTGCGTAACCGCGATAGGTCAGGAAATAGACCGCGATCAACAGGACAATCAAACCGAGGCCAATCGCCCATCTACGCCAGGGATTTGGGGTAGGAAGCGGAGGAGAAACCGTCATGATTTAGCTGCCAGCAATTTTTGGTAAAGGGCGGCCAAGTCGCTCGCTAACCGGCTAATGTCGTAGGCGGCGATCACAGCCTGTTGGGTGGCGGTTTGTACGTTTTTGTCCGATTCAGTTGCCCCGCCGGTTAACGTCGCTCCGGTTGCATTCGTGGCGGCGTCTATGATTGCATCGGCCAGCGCGCCGGGATCATGGGGCGGGACGAGGCGCCCGTAGTCGCCATTGCGCAGCAGGTCCGGCACGCCGCCGACTGCCGTCGAGACTACCGCGACTCCGGCGGCTAACGCCTCAATGATCGAGACGGGTGTGCCCTCGTTATCCGATGAAATGACCAGCACATCCATATCGCTGTAGGCGGGTTTGAGGTCTTGCAGCCAGCCGGTAAAGGTTACTGCGTCGCGCAAATTGAGCGTGTCAACGTGCGCTTCGATCTCGGCGCGGCGCTCGCCATCGCCAATGATGACAAACTGCGCGTTGGGAATCGTGCGGCGCACCTGATCCGCCGCTTGCAAAAACAGCGCGTGATTTTTGATCGGGACCAAGCGCCCCACAATGCCGATCAAGGGGGCATCGGACGGGATATTAAACTCGGCGCGAAAATCTCCCTGGTGACGGGGCGTTTCAGCATAAGGCGCGAGTTCCAGGCCGAGCGGTACGATCTCGAATTTGCTAACGGGCGCGATGCGATATTCTGTGACCAATTCATCGCGCAAGCCGGGACTGATCGTGATCAGGCGATCCGACAGGCGCGCGGTGAAGCGTTCCAGCCAGAGGAATAATTTCGTTTTGACAGGACTGAAATAGCCGTGAAAGACATGCCCATGAAACGTATGCACGCGCACCGGTACACGCGCCAACCACGCCGCGATCCGGCCCACAAAGCCCGCTTTAGCGGTATGCGTGTGGACCACATCCGGGCGGAATTGGCGCATCAGTCGCCAGAGCTTGTACAGCGTTGACAGATCGCGGATCGGGGAGAGCGCGCGACCCAGTTCCGCAATATACACCGGCTCGATGCCGCGCTGCGCCGCGAGATAGGTCATATCGCCTTCATCGGGGCCGATCTGACCGCAGACCAGCAGACTTTCATAGTCGGGTGGGCTGAGGTGTTCGGTCAGCAGCGTGACGTGGATCGCGGGACCGCCGACATTGAGCCGGGCGATAATGCGCATGATACGGATCGGACGTTTAGCCATAAAATTCCTTAACCGCAGAGAAAATCAAGGTAAAAACAAGAGAAACTTTTGGTGGAGGCTCACATAGGAGTCTGCCTACACAATCAGGGCGCGGCGGGCGTGGCGGGATCGATAAACAGCCGATGCCACCATTCCAGCGTGAGTAAGAGCCAAATGTGCTGGCCGTAGTTGCGCCGCCCATTGATGTGATCGTCAAGCAACTGCTGCACCGCCGCTTCACGGAAATAGCCGCGCTGCAACGCCACCGGATCGAGCAGCATGTCGCGCGCATAGTCACGCAAACCTTCACGGAACCAACGTCCCACCGGAACACCAAACCCGTGTTTTTTGCGGTGAATGATCTCATCCGGCAGCAGCCCGGCGGCGGCTTCTTTCAGGATGTGTTTGGTTGTGCTGCCCTGTAACTTGAGATTCGATGGAATCCGTGCGGCGAGTTCGACCAGCTTGTGATCCAGAAACGGCGCGCGCGCTTCGAGCGACGGGGCCATGCTGGACCGATCCGCTTTGATCAGCAGGTCATCGGGCAGATAGGTGATCAGGTTCGCGTCGAGTAACTGTGTCACGAAATCGCGCGGATCGGCAGGCGCGAACAAGGCTGCGAAATGATCGGTTGGCAGTATGGCGGGTGCTTCCATCAGCGCGGCGATCTGGTCATTATCGAACAAGCCCACCCATGAGAAATAGGCATCAGTCGGTGACATCGCCGCCCCCGTTACGAATCGGCGCACACGTTGGGCTACGCCGCGATACGAAGTGGCTTCGGGCAGCAAGCCGACCATACCGCCAATCCCGGCGCGGATCAATCCCGGCAGGTGGCGGTAACGCGCCGCTAGAGTCGCGGCATAAAAACGCTCGTAGCCCGCAAAGAGTTCGTCGCCCCCATCTCCCGTGAGCGCCACCGTGACGTGATCGCGGGTATGTTTGCTGACGAGATAGGTCGGGATCGCGGACGAATCCGCGAAGGGCTGATCGTGATGCCATACGAGGAACGGCAGCAGTTCAATCGCATTGGGTTCCACGATAAATTCGCGGTGATCCGTGCCGAGAATATCCGCGACCTGCCGCGCATACGGCGTTTCGTCAAACGATTCTTCGCCCGTAAAACCGATGGCAAAGGTTTTAACGCGCTCGGACGTATGCCGCGCCATATATGCCACGATCAGGCTGCTGTCCAATCCGCCGCTCAAAAATGCGCCCAATGGCACATCGCTCAGGAGCCGCATTTTGACTGATTCTTCGAGCGTGGCGCGTAGTTCGTCCAGGTAATCTTCAGCGCGCGCATTGGGATCGGCCCCGGCGAAAGGTGGTGGCGTCCAATAGACGTGTTTCGTAATCCGCCCCCCCTCGCGCACAACCAGCGCATGACCGGGCAGCAGCATCCGAATCCCCGCAAAGAATGTGTGCGGCGCGGGGATGTAACCATAACCGAGCAGCAGAGGCAGCAGATCATGGTCGGGTTGGCGGGGCACGTCAGGATGCGCCAGCAGCGCCTTGATCTCGGACGCAAAAATCAGGCGGTTCTTGTCATGGTAATAATAAAGCGGCTTCTGCCCCATGCGATCCCGCGCGAGAACCAGCGTTTGATTCGCCGCATCCCACAGCGCCAGCGCGAACATACCGTGCAAATGTTGCAGAAAATCGATCCCGTGTCGCTGGTAGAGCGCGATGATCCCCTCGGCGTCCGAGTTGGAGCGGAACGTGTAATCCTGCGCTTGCAGGGTGCGTTTTATCTCAGGGAAATTGTAGACTTCCCCATTATAGGCCATCGTGATCGCGCCGTCTGTGCTGCGCATGGGCAGCGCCCCGGCGGGCGAGAGGTCTTGAATGGCGAGGCGGCGATTTGCCAGCCCGCACGCGCCCTCAATGATCACCGCGCCCTGATCCGGTCCACGATGCACAAGGGTATCGTTCATAGCTTCCAGTATGGCGCGCGAGATCGGCGCTCCATCCCGGTTGAGTATGCCGCAGATGCCGCACATTAGCATTTTGTCTCCGATAGCTCACGGTACAGCGTGAGGGTGCATTTGACCATCGTTTCAACGGTAAAGTGATTTTCCAGGCGGCGGCGACCTGCTGCCCCGCGTTTGTGCCGTTCGGCGGTGTCTGTTAATGCTTCACGCAGCGCCCCGGCGAGGGTATCCGCATTACGCGGCGGGACCAGCCAGCCAGTTATGCCATCCTTGACTACTTCGGGGATCGCGCTGATAGTCGTGCTAATCACCGGCACACTGAGCGCCATTGCTTCGAGAAAGACAAGGCCAAAGCCTTCCCATAACGAGGGCGCGAGAAAGACATCCAGCGCGGCGAAAATCGGATAGGCATCGCTGCACCAGCCGAGAAAATGCACGCGATCCGCGATGCCCAGCGTGTGCGCTTCCGCTTGCAGCGCCTCGCGCAGATTGCCATCCCCGGCGATCACGTAACCCGCGTCCGGCACTTGCTCCGCGATCCGGGCAAACGCGCGCAATCCGTAGATCAACCCTTTCTGTTCGATCAGACGGCAAATGGAACCGACCAGGATCGCATTAGATGGTAGCTGTAGTTCGGCGCGCAGCTTGGCGCGGGCGGCGGCTGGATCGGGCACGGCGGCGGTGACGGTGGCGGGATCGAGGCCGTAGTGGATCGTGTGAATTTTGCTGGCGGGGACGCCTTCCACGCGGATCGAAAACTGGCGAATCGCTTCCGAGATGGCGATCCCGGCGTCGGTCTGCGACCATAACCAGCGATGCAGCCAGCGCATAGGTAGTTGGCGGCGGAATTTGTCGTCGTTGTGGCGGGAACTGACCACATAGGGCACATTAGCTCGCCGCGCCGCCGGGATGCCGTACAGGTCGGCGTGGAGCAGGTGGGTATGCAGCATGTCCGGTTTTGTGGTGCGGAAACGGTTTATTAAACGGCCCCACAAGCCCGGATCGAAATGGCGATGAATGGTGATGCGTTCTACTGGAATACCCAGCGCGGTGGCGCGATCCACCACCTCCTGCACGGGATTATCCGGCTCGACCAGAATCCACAACCGCGCATCAATACCCTGGGCACGCTGCCCGTGCAGCAAGACGAGCAAATGCCCCTCAGACCCAGCCGCGCCGGTCATTTTGGAGAGATGCAGGACTCGTGATACAGCCATGATCAGGCAGGTGCAGCGTTTTTATACCAATCCAGGGTACGCGCCAGCCCTTCCTCAAACGACACCACCGGGTCATAGCCCAACATCTGCCGGGCTTTATCAATCGCGGCCCGCGAATGTTTAACATCACCAGCGCGCGGCGCAACAAACACCGGATCAAGGTGTGTGCCGAGCAGCTTGTTCAGCATCTCGACCATATCCAGCAGATTGATGTGATCTCCGCACGCGATATTAAACACCTGTCCGGCTACACCTGCCGTATGGCAGGCCAGCAGATTGCCATGCACCACATTTTCAATGAAGGTGAAATCGCGCGATTGCAGCCCGTCGCCTTCAATCGTGGCGGGACTGTCATCAAGCATCATCGTCACAAACTTGGGGATCACGGCGGCATACGCCGAGAGCGGGTCTTGGCGCGGGCCAAAGACGTTGAAATAGCGCACGGTGACGGTTTCCAGGCCGTATACTTCGGTGAAGACCTGGCAGTATTGTTCCGCCGCGAGTTTGGCTACCGCATAAGGGGAAAGGGGCTGCGGGGTCATGTCTTCGGATTTGAACTCTGAGTCGATGTTGCCATAGGCTGACGACGATCCCGCATAGACCACGCGCTTGACACCGGCATCGCGCGCAGTGAGCAGCACATTAAGTGTCCCGGTGACGTTGTGTTCATTGTTGCTGAGGGGGTCTTCTACCGAGCGTGGCACAGAGGCCAGCGCCGCCAGATGAAAGACATAATCGACGCCTTGCATGGCTTTGGCGAGCGCGTCTTTATCGGTGATGCTGATCTCATGCAGATCGATCTGATCGGCGTTGTGAGCTAAATTGGCGCGATGGCCGGTGGAGAAATTATCCACGACGCGGACGGTATGCCCCTGCTTGAGCAGCGCATCAACCATGTGGGAGCCGATGAAGCCAGCACCACCAGTGACCAGATAGGTGTGTGTTCGGGTTTCCTGAGTCATGATTTGTCCCGTTTGTTATGTTTTTGCCTGTTGCGGATATACACGTATTCAAGGAAAAAGAAGGCTCCCGCCGCCATAAGTACCAGCCGGAACATCAGGTTCAGACCGTCGATGGCGTTGGCGCGCGACAGTTCAATCGCGGCCAGACCCAGCGCGGCGCTGACCGCGTAGAGGACCAATACCGCCATTTTCTGACTCAGCCCGATACTGCACAGCCGGTGGGAGGTATGATCCTTGCCCCCTCTCATCGGGGATCGCCGTTCACGCAGGCGCGTAAATACCACCAGTGTGGTATCAAAAATAGGCACGCCCAGGACCAGAATCGGAACCATACCGGTGATGATCTGCCGGTCTGCCGGAACGTTAAAATCCAGCTTGATCGCCAACACCGCCAGAATAAAGCCTAACACCATACTGCCCATGTCGCCCATGAAGGTAGTGGCGGGGTTGAAATTGTAGATCAGGAAGCCAATCGATGCCCCGGCCAATGCTGCGGCCAGACTGCTCACCAGACTGAGTTCTTCCCGCACCGCCATAATGAAAAAGATGGATGACGCGACTGCCGTAATCCCTGCCGCGAGTCCGTCCATGTTATCCTGAAAATTCATGGCGTTGGTGATGCCGACGATCCAGAACAGCGTCACGCCAATGTTTAGCGCGTCGCTGTCAAAGATGCGCACATGGATTCCAGCTACGACGAGCACAATCCCGGCGATTAACTGGGCCGCCATTTTGATCAGAGGTTTCATGCCGTTTCGATCATCGACAAAACCAACCAGCGCCAACCAGGTTGCACCCGTGATGATTGCGCCAAATTCCTTCAGATAGAACGGCGGGCTGAACAGTAGCAGCGACACCACAAACGCGCCATAGATCGCCAATCCACCCATTAACGGCGTGGGCGATTTATGGACCTTGCGGCTGCTGGGTTGATCCAGTACACCGAGATAGACCGCTAAACGCTTGGTAATCGGCGTGAAGCCAACCGCCGCCGCGAAACCGGCAATTAAAACCGGGAAAAATTGCATAACATTCACCGATATCACCTACTTATGCGGACGATGCGGGCGGAAGTATACCCTAACTCTGGTTCCCGAATCAACCCACGACTGACTGACGGAGCCACGAACAAGTTGTCATCGATTTTTTACCCCTCCCCCTAACTCCTTCCCCACCCGGTGGCGAGGGGGAATCGGACCACAACCTGACTCCCCCTCGCCAGCGCATGGAGAGGGGGCTGGGGGGTGAGGTGCAAGGGTTAGAATAAACTCAATTGCTTGGGCGGCGGCGGTGGTTGTTCGTCCCGGCCCTCGTCACTGACCTCTTCGACTTCCTGAATCAACGCCAACATGCGTTTGAAGTCTTCTTCCATCACCGGGCGCAAATTGGGATTCCGCAGCACTGCCGCCGGGTGGAATAGGGGATAATAGATGCGCCCATCCTGGCGTAGTGGCTCGCCATGAATTTTTGAAATCCGGGCATTTTTGGGAAAAAAGAGCGCCATGCTGAAACGGCCTAACGTGGCGATGATTTTCGGTTTGACGATGTCGATCTGTTGCTGCAAATAGGCGGGCATACAGGTGTCAATCTCGCCGGGTAGCGGATCACGATTGCCGGGGGGACGGCATTTGACCACATTTGTGATAAACACGTCCGCGCGGGATAGGTTGATTTTGCCAAGCAGTTCGCCCAGATATTTACCCGACGCGCCCACAAAGGGCAATCCTTGCTGATCTTCATGATAGCCGGGGGCTTCGCCAATGAACATAATATCCGCGTCGGCACGCCCAGCGCCGGGAACGGCTTTGGTGCGGCCACTGTGGAGCGGGCACTTTTCACAGACACGAATTTCTCCGGCGATTTTCTCCAGAGCGGCGCGGCGATCCTCAAAGTTCATCGTTTGTTGATCTTGTTCGGACACGATCTTCTCCTTCATTGTTCACAGTTAACAACGTTAACGCTGATCAGGCGACATGAATGTATCGGCAAAGGGTATGCGTTGGCGGAGCGCTGCAATCCGGCGCTGCAATTGTTCAGCATAGGCGGCATCCAGGGGGCGGACTTCCATCAATAAGGCATCCTCGTTGTCGTCGCGGTAATACCCTCTGCGCCGTCCCACGACATGATAGCCATATTTTTCGTATAATTTTTGCGCGGTCACATTAGATTCACGGACTTCCAGCACCGAATATTCCCCGCCCAGGTTAATCGAACGTTGCAACATGCCCGCCAGCAGCAATTCGCCCAGGCCGCGCCCGCGAAAATCGGGATGCGTGGCAATCGTGCTGATGTGCGCTTCGCCCGCGATCAGCCAGCAGCCGCCATAACCGACGATGATCGGAGGTGTGTTGGGGGCAAACAGGCGGTAAAGCAGACTGCGCCAGCCGTTCTGTGTAATCGGCGTTAAATGGGTGGCTTCGAGCACGACCATGTGTGACGTATCACTTTGGGAAATCTCAAAGTTGTAGGTGCGCGTGGACCAGGGCATCGTAAACGATTCCCGGTCTATGCTGACGACTTGCGGCACATCAGTTAATTGCATCTTGCGCAGAATGAAATGTTCCGCCGCCTGAGTCATGGATGGGGCACTCCGGGTTGGTGCAGGTAGATGGGTGTCACTGTCGCCGGATCATCCACTTGCCCCGCACGGATGCGCTGCCATGCGATTTCCGCCAGAAATCCCGCCCGGCGGAGGCTGTGTGCGCCGGTTGCCAGTTGGATCGGACGGTCCGTTGTATCCAGGGCACGATAACCGTTCTCGTCGATTTCACCCGCGATCAGCGTTGGGTGTTCAATCGCCTGAATCTGCTGTTCCCAGGCGGTAATGATCGCTTCGCCTTGCGGTGTCCAGCGCTGATCCTGCCATGTATAGGACTGGGCGCAAATCCGCCCGCGCCCGGCGCGCAGTACGGCGAGTAATTCTCCCTCAAACCAGGGAATATCTGCCGCGATACTATCCAGGGTTGGGATGGCGATCAGATCGATTTGATGGGCGATTGCCATGCCTTTGGCGACACTCATGCCGATGCGTAAGCCGGTAAATGATCCCGGTCCCTGCGCGACAGCAATCGCGGTCAGTGCGGCGGGTTTTAGCGCTAGCTGGTTCAGCGCGCGCTGGATCGCGGGCGTCAGTTCGATAGTGTGATTATTGGCGGAATGCCAGGTCACTTCATAGCGCACTTGCCGCCCATCGTGCAAGGCCAGACTCATCATACGGCTGGCAGTATCGAATGCAAGTAACACCAAATGGCTCCTCTAAAATCAAAAGCATTTAACCGCAGAGAAAAACAAGGTAAAAGCGAGAGAAAACAATGGAGCATACCTCCAGAAAATCAAACGACTATTCATCGAGATGATCGCGCAGCGCAGCGACTAACTGCTCGTAACGCGCGCCAGTAGCGGTGATGGTCAATTGGCGCTGATTCTC
>JAFGJA010000192.1 GCA_016929355.1 Anaerolineae bacterium
CGCACCAACCAGCACATCCAGCGAAATATTCACGCTGCCATCGGCGGGCAGGTCGAGCGTACTCACCACGACGAATGTATTCGCGCGAATCTCAGTCTGAATCCCTTCGAAAAAAGTGAGATAGGCTAATCCGGCGGCATCCGTGCGAATGCGATCCCCTTCATTGACCAGCAGGGGCGCGATCACCGTCTGCCATGCGGCGGGGTCTTGCGGATTAGCGAACGCGGTTTGATGCTGCACCAGACCGCTTACCGGATCAAGCGTGGCGAGCGGCCCCGCCTGCGCGCGACTCTGATCCATCGGGACGGACACCACCACCCCGACCATCACACCAAGCACGATGATCCATGCGAAACGACTGTTCATGATTGTTTGCGCCGCATAACGGGCGCTCCCCTTTCTATAACCAAACGAGTTGTCAGTTATTAGTTATCAGTTACTAGTTTTCAGCAAATCCTGATCTCATTGCAAACACTCGCCAAGATTTTACTAACAACTTAAAACTAAAAACTTATAACTTTTCACCCCTGACAGAAACACTCTCCAGACTCACATCCGTCGAAAATCCAAAAGTACATAACTAGACTCATTATAGGAGCGCCCCCCCATTGGCGAAAGTGCGCTTCCCCTCCGGTTGCAGTACAATCAACCCAGTGCAGATTATCTAAACTCGACCTAAACAAACAGGAGCGTTCTCATGAGCTTTTTCGAGCAAACCTCAGCCCTGAAACCCATGCACGCCACATTATTGATTCCCGGCTACCAGTTAGTCGGCGATCTGGAAGTCCTGGGCATGGTGCAAACGTTTCTCAATGACGAAACCAAAGGCACGTTTACGATCAAAAATGTCACGGTGTACGGCCTGGAACCGCATAACCCCGCCGCCAGTATGCAGATCAGGGAACTTTATGTGCGCAAAGACCAGACCCTCGCCTTAGCCTTTGATGCTGAAATTCCACGCGACGAAACCGGCCTGATGCCCCGCACCGAGCATATCGCCGCCTATACCTCGCATTACGTGGTCCAGGGACACTATCACATGGGCGCGGATGCCCTGGTCGGCGATTTCATCTCGTCCACCCGTTCTCAGTTTGTCGGCGCAACCAATGTGGTCTTTTTCCCGTTGTTCCACGCCCGCGCCGCCGTGATCCAAAGCGCGTCCCTGGTGTACGTGTATGCGAAAGCCGTGCGAATGCATCACCTGGTTTAAGCCGTGTAATGGGTAAGCCGTGCAACTCTCGCTATAATCTTCGGACCTGTCCCGCGTATAAGGGATAGCGATTCGATACGACACGTTACACGATAAACGGAGCATTTATGTTGAAACGACACACAGCCTTGATCCTCGCCCTTCTCCTGATCCTGAGTTTGTTCACCGGGACAGTGGCGAGTGGGGCGCCGAATCCCGATGATCTGACCCAAAGCGACTATTCAGCCAGCATGACTTCAGTCCGTTTGACGGAATCCATTGTTTGGCGCGATACCGGACTGATTCTGAATCTGCCGGAAGGTTGGGAAACTAAACTTGCAACACTCGACGGTGACGAGACCATCATCGCCACGCCCAAAGCCACCGGTAACAGCGACCTGTTTCAGATCATCCAGGCGTCCACCGTGGACAGCATCGACTATCTTGATCTGCCCGCCATCGCTGAACTTACCGCCCTCGATTACGATCTGACCTCAACGATTGTCGAAACCACCGTCGCCGGCTATCCCGCCGTGACGTATGAATTCCGCGATACCGAGGGCCGCGACGCGCTGTATATGCGCGCGCTGATGATCGACGTGACCGATCAAAACGCGATTGGCCTGATCATCTTTGCGACAGACGAAAACACCTGGGATGAGTTCCGCCCAACGGTGAGCGCAGTCGCCAGCAGTATCCAGCGCCTGAATTCCGCCCGATCCGCGCTAATGCCCATCGCGCGCACGTGGCTGCGGCAGGATGATGAGGCCGACAATGCGTTTACCTGGGAAGAAGTCGGCGCGAGCTTTGTGCTGCCAGCAGGCTGGATCGCGCAAAACGGGTCCGGGTCCGATTTCGACATCGCGTTGATCTCGCCAGCCGTCCAGACCACCGGCGAGGGATCGTTTGTCAAACTCCGTTTTCTGCCCATGATGGGATCAACACCGGCAGAATTAGCCACCGCGATCCAACCCCTTTCTGAACAATTGGGCAATGCCGAAATCAAGAATCCCTACGTTCTGGGTGACTTGGAAGGCGCGGGGATCAATTATGTTGATGAGGAATCCGGGTATATCTTCCATTTTGTGCTGCTGCCCTATGGGGATCGCGGCGACACGATCTACATCCAATCAACGGCTGCGCCGGATGAAGATGAGGCCGTTGTCACGATGTTGCGCGGGATAGAATTGAACGTGATTGTGCCCAATTACGCGGCCATTGATGCGGCGTGGCAGGCCAGCCTTGCTGAAAACGGAACCCTGACTTTTGGCAATCCTGAAGCGCCGATGCAGATCGCCGAATATCTGAGCTTCACCTGTGGGCACTGTGTCAATTACAGCCGCTCCATCGAACACCTACTCGCGCTGGACGTGGAAACCGGCAAGGTGCTGTTCACCTTAGCGCTCTTAGCCGGGGATGATTACGCGGCGCTGGCGACCCACGCGACCTATTGCGCTGCCGAACAAGGCAAAGGCTATAGCATGGCGGAAGCGTTGTTCGCCAGCTATCATGATCTGGGCTACGATGTCGCGTACACGCGCGACAACGTCAACGAACTGGCGAGCGAATTTGATCTGGATAGTGATGCTCTCAACGCCTGTATCGATGAAGAACGCTA
>JAFGJA010000193.1 GCA_016929355.1 Anaerolineae bacterium
AGTTCGACATTGAAGCCGTAGTAGTAGGAGCAGATGTCCGAAGCGATCCGCAGTTCTTCAGGATAGCTCACGCGCAGACGGTCCAGGTCGGGTAGCGGCACTGTCGGAATCCAGTCCAGTTCGCCCGCTTCGAAGGCGGCCAACATTGCCGGGTCTTCGAGATAGGTGAACTCGAATTCGTCAATGATCGCTGGCTGCACAGTGTCAGTTCCCGGCCAGAACGGGTTCTTGATGATTACGATTTGCACATCATGTTCCCAACTCTTGACGGTGTAGGGGCCGTAGGTCTGGATCGAACCAGCTTCGGTCCAGGCGTCGCCGTATTCTTCAATGGCCCATTGGGGCTGCGGGCGGGCCATCCACATGCCGTAGATCATGCCCAGGAACCCGGCGGGTTGGGGAGTCTGGATTTCCAGGGTGTAATCATCAATGGCGCGTACACCCAATTCGACATCCTCACCGGCCAATTTTTCTATACCGTTGACCACCCAACGCCCCAGGGTCGGCCCGTATTGCGCCCCCGTGGCGGGATCAAGCGTGCGGGTGATGCCGTAAACGAGGTCATGGGCCGTCACAACGCGCACATCGCCGTTTTCATCCGTCACTTGCACGACTTCGCCCGCAGCCGGGTCGTAACGCACCCAGGGCACATCCGGCAACAGCGTGAAGGTATAGGTCAGCCCATCATCAGAGACAGTCCATTCTGTCGCCAGACCGGGTTGAATTGCGACAGTTTCAACATGCAGGGTGGTCAAACCGGTATACATCATGTTGATCAACTGAATTTCATTCATCCACGATCCCAACGACGGGTCAATGATCACGTCACCGGGGAGATAGGCGGTCCGCAGGACTTTTTTCTCCTGCGCACCGGTCAGGCTGGCGCTTGACATCACTAAAGCGATGATGACCAACGCCAACACTAAAAATTTGGCTCGCTTAGTCGCCATAACGAAAAAATCTCCTTCTTCTATAATGTGGTCAAAAAACAGGTGTGTCGTTACACAGCTGTGCCCATTTATACGGAGCCTTGTGAATTTTTGATCAGTTTTTGGAAAGTGAATTAGAGAGGCAGGGTGGGGTGATTGTTTCGCGTAAAGCCAAGCCGAAGTTCATAACACCCTACTAGACCACAATCACTTGCTTGACTTGCCGAACAGGGCTAGGTTATACTGTGAATATGTTTGCGCTAACACACGCGCGACAAGCCTATAAATACCACAAACTAAGGAGGGTTTATCGCTTATCTGCCGGTTGGTTCGTCCATTTTAATTAACCTCTGGAGGAAAAATGTTTAAAAAGATTAGCTTGGCTCTCGCTTTCATTTTGGCCCTAACCCTGTTGGCTCCCTCGTTCTCTCAAACTGAAACGCCCGTTGCTGCCCAGGAAGACAAGTGGTGCAGTGGCGTCGATATTGTCTTCTTCCCCGGTGGCCCGCCAGGTGGCACGTTCGCTACGGTTGTCTATAACGGCGCGGTGCAGGCTGCCGCCGATCTCGGCGCGAACATGGAAGTGATCTGGTCGGATTGGGACCCCGAAAAGATGGTTCGCCAGTTTGTTGAAGCGGCTGCCACCAGTCCTGACGGTATCGCCGTGATGGGACACCCCGGCGACGATGCGTTCGAAGCCGTGATCGATGACGCCGAGGCCAATGGCATTATCGTTACCAGCCAGAACACAACGCTGGATCGCATTGAAGCCAAGTATTTCGGCCAGGGCTTTGGGTACGTTGGTGCAGAAAATTACTCGGCGGGTTATTCGCTCGGTAAAGAAGCTTTTGCCCGCGCGGGTCTGGTCGAAGGTGATCGCGCGATGGTCTGGGGCTTGCTCTCACAGCCGACACGCGGTCTGCGCACCCAGGGCGTGATCGATGCGCTCGAAGAAGGTGGCGTGGTGGTGGACTATCTCGAAATTGATTCGGAAACCAATGCCAATCCGCCGGCAGGTGCGCCGCAGTTTGCCGCCTATGTCTCCTCGAATCCTGATGTGAAATTGGTGGTGACGGATCATGGTGGACTCACCGCGTCTATTGAAGTCTACTTCGATGCGGCTGGTTTGGGTGCAGATGATGTCTTCGCCGCCGGGTTCGATCTTTCTGCCGCGACGGTAGAAGCGATCCGTGCCGGTTGGACCGATCTCGTGATCGACCAGCAGCAGTGGCTCCAGGGCTATTTGCCGATCCTGCAAATCTGTCTCACCAAGCAGTATGCTTTCTCTGGCTTGCACATTGACACCGGCTCCGGCTTTGCCCATGCCGACAATATCGAACTGTTGGCTGACCTGGTGCAACGCCAGATTCGCTAAGGCTGTCCGACGCATCGTATAGAGCTATTTTGCGGAGCAAACGATCCCGTGACCGTTTGCTCCGTCCCTTATGGCACTGTATCAGTTGGCTGGAAAATTTACGGCACAGAACACTTATTTTTGAAGGAAGTATTATGGCACACCGGCTCGAACTGCGTGATATACATAAATCATTTGGCGAGGTGCAATCGCTGCATGATGTCAATTTCCGGGTGGAACAAAACGAGGTTGTTGGGTTGTTAGGCGATAACGGCGCGGGCAAATCGACCCTGATCAAAATTATTACCGGCTACCACCAGCCCGATCAGGGCGAAATGTATTTTAACGGTGAACTGGTGCATGATCTGACCGTGCCCAAAGCGCGTAAACTCGGCGTCGAAACCGTCTACCAGGAGCGCGCCTTAGCTGACCAACAGACTCTCTGGCGGAATATCTTCTTGGGCCGCGAAATCAAAAATGCGATGGGCTTTCTCGATATTAAAAAGATGCGTGACGAAACCCACCGGTTGATGGTCGAGTCGATGGGTTTTACCTCGCTGGCCGTGACTCCTGATTCCGTGATCAAGACGTTTTCTGGCGGCGAAAAGCAGGGGGTTGCCATTACGCGCGCGCTCTATTTTGAGGCGGACCTGATTATTCTTGACGAGCCAACAATGGGACTTTCGCTGGAAGAAACGCGCAAATTATTAGAATTTGTGCGCGGCATTAAAGCGGCGGGCAAAGCGGCGGTGTTCATTGATCACAACGTCTTTCATGTCTATTCCGTATCGGACCGGGTTGTTGTGTTGGATCGCGGCACTGTCGCCGGGGAATTTATGACCGCCGACATCACCCTGGATGACCTGATGGAAAAAATGATGCGCGTCGCGCAGACCGGCAGCCTGGATTAGGATTAATATTGTTTTCAGAAAGGTTTTTTGATGACTTTGCACACTGAACATTCTGCATCGCCTCGCATGGAACAGTCTCAGGAACTATCTGTCCGCCTGACCCGGTTTGCACGAAAAAATGCATCGCAATTGGGTATCCTGAGCGTGTTTATCATCATGGTGATCGTGTTTGTTTTCACCGCGCCTGAGACGTTTCAGTCCAAAGATATTTACGCTTCCTTGATGTTTTCGGTTCCCTTGTATGGCATTGTGGCTTTGCCACTGACGATGGTCATTATTGCGGGGGAGATGGACCTTTCCTTCGGGTCGATCATGGCGGTGGGTATGGTCGGTTTCTGGTATGCGTATGATGCGACCAACAGTATTGAAATCGGTTTTCTGGTCTGTCTGGTGACAGGTTTTGTCGCCGGGTTAATCAACGGCCTGATTGTGGTTGGGTTTGGCGTGCCCTCGTTGATTGCGACCATTGGGATGATGTTTTTCTGGCGGGGGGTGGTCCAGGTCACGATTGAGGGCAGCATGAAAACCTTCTTCGAGGCGCGGGATTCCACACTTAACTCGATTCTGGTCGGCGAAACCAATGGATTCTGGGAACACGAAATGTTCTGGATGATTGTGGTGGCGATTCTGGTGTGGGTGATCCTCAATCGTCATCAATTTGGCGCACACGTTTACTTGATTGGGGACAACGAGGCCAGCGCGCGCTTGATGGGCGTTAACGTGAACCGGACCCGTATTATGCTGTTTGCCTCGGTGGGACTCGCTTCCGCCTTTGCGGGCGCGATGTCCAGCTTGCAACTATCAACCTTTTTCCCCACCCTGGGGGATGGGCAGTTGATGCCCACACTTTCCTCGGTCTTTTTAGGCGGCACGTCGGTTTTCGGCGGCACGGGAACCATCTTTGGCACATTTTTGGGGTGCTTTGTGTTTGGCTTCATCAAACCAGGGCTGGTAGCGCTGGGTTTGACGGGGTACTGGACTCAATTCATTCAAGGGTCGGTGATTGTCGCGTCGGTGGCGATGCATATTTTCATCCAGCGCCGGGTCGAATAGGCCCGTTAACATGACATCCCAACACGATTTTGAACTTGTCACCATGCCTGGTTTCGAGATGGCGATGCAGCGTGTCTATGCGTGGTTCGCGGGCGCGATCATTGACCGTGCCCCGGTGCGTTTTATGGCGCACAATGCGTTTGTCGAGGAAGCGCAGGCCGCTTACCCATCTGATAACGTGCGGGATCGCTGGTTTGATGCGGAATTTCAGGTCGAAACCTACATCAAATCGCTGGCGGGGAAGACGTTTCAGGCGGAAACTTTCCCGGTCTTTTTCCCCAATCTCGGCCCGGAGGTTTACGCGGCCTTTTACGGCTCCGAATTGGAATACGGTGATGTGACCTCGTGGTCGAAGCCCCTCGTTAAAACATGGGATGATCTTGCCAAGCTGCAACTTGATCTGCAAAACGACTATGCGCGCAAACTTGACGAACTGACACAGATCGCGCTGGAACGCTGTGAGGGGCGTTATCTGGTTGGCTATACCGATCTGCATCCCGGCATGGATTGTGTCGCCGCGTGGCGTGATCCGCAGCAGTTATGTTTTGATCTGCTGGAAAGTCCCGATCAGGTGCAGGCCATGATCGAGATTGCGATCAAAGACTTTGAGACGATCTACGATCACTATGATGCTATGCTCAAGGCGCATAACCATCTCTCGGTGAGTTGGATGGGGATTCCCTCGTTTGGCCGGATGCACATTCCTAGCTGCGATTTTTCTTCGCTGATTTCCTCGCAAATGTTCGAGCAGTTTTGTCTGCCGGTGTTGCAGCGCGAAGTCAAGACCATGACGCATAATGTGTTTCATGTGGACGGGCGCGGCGTGGCGCGACACCGCGATATGATCCTCAATGTGCCTGAAGTCCACGCGATTCAGTGGGTGCAGGGTGTGGGCGACGATTACCCGATCATGCAGTGGGTCCCGCTCATCAAAGAGATTCAGGCCCGCGCGCCGATCATCATCGATCTGGATAAGGCCGATCTGGATGATTTCATGGCGGCGGTGGAGCCGGAAGGTATTTTCCTCTGGCTGGCGGTGGATGATCCTGACGAACAGCGCGCGATTTTGCAGCGCGTCGAACGGTGGGGGAACTAACAGAT
>JAFGJA010000194.1 GCA_016929355.1 Anaerolineae bacterium
AGATACGATTAGAAACGAGGATCAAACGATGGCCGAACGTAAATATCACCCCGACTACCGGCAAGCCGATGTCAGCGCGATTGTTCGGGCGCTCGACCAGGGCCTCAGTGTGTCCGTAATTGGCCCCCCCAGTATCGGCAAATCAAACCTGCTGCAATTTCTCGATCAGGCGCGATTATCCGGCACGGAAGACAGCACGAATCCCTGGATACGCTATGCCACCAATACCATGTTCAAGGGCAACCTGATCATGATCAGTGTTGATCCGAATGCGCTGCTGCCCTCGCTCCCGCGTGAACGCGGCGATGTCGCGGCGGCGGCGTGGCCGGGCTTTGAACTGCTCACCCACCGAACCACTATCACCGCAGAATTGTACCCGTTGATGAATCAGGTGCAGGTCGATCAGGGTGACGATTCGAATATTGCCACGCAGATCGCCAATCTCCAGACGCGCTTTGAAAGCGCCCACCCCAGCATGACCGATTTCCGCGATCATTTGCACGCGCATCTGGCGCTGCGTCACCTGGAAAGCATCATTGACGCCTCACTAAAAGCGGCGGAAGTCCAACAGAACCCGATCCGCATCATCTATTTCATGGATGAGTTCGAGCGCTTCCTGGTCACGATGCCGAATTATTTCTTTGTAGCGCTGCGCAGTCTGCGGGATCGCTTCAAAGAACGGGTCATGTTCGTGACGTTCACGCGCAACAGCCTGCCCTATATCATCGGCGAAGGCGAACGTATGCTGATTCTGGAACCGTTTATCGAACTGTTCTACGACAGCACCGTCTATCTGAAACCGTTCAACGATGACGATGCCTGGCGCATGATCGATCAGCTTGAAGAAGCGCGCACGGTTTCCAAAGATGATCATGGGTTGGGCCTGCTGATTCGCGCATCCGGGGGGTTTGCCGGATTACTGCGCGGCGGCTTCAAACATGCGGATAAACTCTCTCAAATCCAGCATCAGGATTACGGGCAGGCAATTGGGTTGGCCGCCAAACAATTGGTGGCGGAAAAAAATATTCAGGAAGAATGTAAAACGCTGCTGCGCGGCTTGCGCTCAGATGAGATTAATACCATTTTTGGCATTGCGTCACAGCGCACCAATCTGGATCAGCGCACGATTGATGAACTGTTGAATAAATCGCTGCTGTCACAGGCAACGGCGGGCGGCGTGATTCGCGTATCACCGCCGGTATTGGCCGCATATATTCGCAACAATCCCACGCCGCCAGAATCGATCCCGATGCCGCGCCCGGCCACCATGCCGGAGTAGCTCATTGGCCCATCTGAAAAGAGCACCCAGCCCATTACAGGTCACAATTAGAGAGTCAGGCAGCTTTGGATGACGGCTCTCTATTTTGTTTTATGCGACATGGGCAAAATGTTATAATTTGCGGCATGTCCCTGCGCTAACTATCTGGAGGAGTTATCCATCGTGTCGGTTTTTTCCCTTGAATTTTCGGCCCTCCTGATAATCACCGTATTCGCGTTTTACACGCTGCCTATGCGTTTTCAATGGTGGATCGTGCTAGGGGCCAGCGTCATTTTTTATGTGACATCCAGCGTAACCTACGCGGTGCTGATAGCAGGAGCCATCCTGATCGATTTTTTTGTAGCCCGCGCGATCACCAAAACAGACCCGCCGGTTGTGCGTAAACGCTTGCTCGGCTTCAGTCTGATCCTCAATATTGGGCTGTTATTTTTCTTTAAATACTTCAACTTCTTCAGTGAAGCGGTGGCCGATCTGCTTGCGCCATGCGGGGTATCCTACGAGGCGGCTACCATCGATGCCGCCTTACCTCTGGGCATTTCGTTTATCACCTTTGCCAAGATCGGCTATATGCTCGATGTGTATAACCGCACCACCGAATCCGAGAAAAATATCGGATCATTTTTCCTATTTTTAGGCTTTTTCCCCAATATCACAGCCGGTCCCATTGAACGCGCCAGACATTTACTACCGCAAGTCAAACACGCGATTCTGTTTGACGAACACCAACTTACACGCGGGCTGCGCCGGATACTCTGGGGGGCGTTTAAAAAAGTCGTGATCGCGGAACGACTCGCGGTGTATGTCAACGGCGTATTTGATCATCCGCACGACGCATCGAGTGTGACTCTGATCCTCGGCATCCTGTTTTTCACCTTCCAAATCTACGCTGACTTTTCCGGCTATACCGACATCGCGCGCGGCATCGCGGCGCTCTTTGGCGTCGAGCTATTCGAAAACTTTCGCCAACCCTACTTTGCTTTTTCGATTCTGGACTTCTGGCGGCGCTGGCATATCAGCCTGACCAATTGGATTCGGGAATTTATGTTTATGCCCCTGTCACGGTATTTTCTGCGGCGCGAGTGGTTTTCCGCCCGCACAATCCAGGTCGCCAGTTACATTATTGTGATGAGCGTTATCGGCCTGTGGCATGGGGCCAACTGGACATTCGTCGTCTGGGGCCTTATACACGGTATCTTGATGGGCGTTGAAACCACCCTACCGCGTCGCTGGCGGATGCCGCAGCAAAAACGCTTACCCGCCATCCTGCAAACCACCCTCGTGTTTATCATCATCAGTTTAACATGGACCTTTTTCCGCGCGAATACCCTTGCTGACGCGAGCTACGTGTTAACGCATCTATTCGCCTCACTGAATAGCCCACTCAAGCACGTTCTTGATCCCTTAGCAACTGATCCGATCACCGTCTCCACTCTCGACTTTGCCGGTTTTAGCGATCTCTCCGTCACCACCATAAAAACGGTGCAGTTAGGGGTATCGTTCGGCCTCATCGGATTTCTGCTGTTCACGGATTGGTTGACTGAACATGGCCCGGCTCACTATGCCGATCACGAACACGTCATTGATCGCTTGCCAGGAGTGGCGCGGTGGACCGTGTATTATGGCGCTATTGCCCTCGTATTTGCCTCACTCAACGCCGTTGCCAGCATCACCGATTTCGTCTACGTCCAGTTTTAGGAGGCGTTATGCGAGCAAAACTCTCGTTTGGTCTCAAACTGATAATTTTCTTGCTGCTGCTTATCCCGATCTTGGAACTAGGCGTGCGCGTGATGATCCCGCAGCAGTTGATCAAACCGTTTCCGGGGTACACCCCAGACGATACCGGGCTAGGGGTCCGTATGAAAGCCAATATGGATATGGTAGCAAATACGGGGGATGGTTCGGCGCGCATCCTCACAGACGAACATGGTTTTCGGATCGGGGAAGATGGACCTTGCGAGGCGGATACTCGTATTCTCGCGCTAGGCGATTCATATCTGCAAGCGATTCAGGTCGATTATGAATCCACCACAACGGGCCAATTAGAACGGATTCTAACGGACCAACGCGGCGCACCCGTTTGCGTCTTTAATACCGGGGTTCCCGCCTATGATCCGAACCACTACCGCATTTTCGCCAAACGGGAACTGGCCGCCGCCTATGACATGGTGATCGTGTTTGTCTACGCGGGAAATGACATCATCACTAAAGAAGTTGAGGAATTTAAACCCAGCAAAACCAATACCATTCACGAGTTCAGAATGCTGACCAGTCTGAACAAAAACCAGATCGTGAATCGGATATTGTATCCCATCAATGATCGCCTGGAGCGAAACTCACACCTGTTCATTCTGTTTAAAGATCGCTCTTCAGTCCAATTAGCGCGGCTAGGCTTGACCGCTTATTATTTTCCCGAACACCTGTTGACCACCGCCGATCCTGAACGGTGGCCCTTGACCGCCAACACCCTGGCGGACATCGTGCAGGAAGCGAACCAATACGACATCCCCGCGATCATTGTGCTGCTACCGAGTATCTATCAAGTCGATCAAAACCGCCTGGATTGGGCAATCGACGCCTTTGGAATCAAGCGTGAGGAGGTTGATCTGGCACAACCGGGGCGCAGATTGCAAGACGAATTGCAACGCTATGACATTGAATTGATCGATCTGCTACCGGAATTTCGTGAAGAAGCAGCGCAGGGAACAGTGTTATTCGGGCGGATTGACACGCATCTTTCACCTGCCGGTCATACCCTGGTAGCCGATGCGCTCGCGCCAATTATCCTCGATAAACTGGATTGACCGGAGCACATGACCGGCGTCATCCGCGCGCACAGTACGCCCCGCCCCTCCGCGCGCACGCGCGGTACGAAATCGCGCGCGATTTCGTAGACAGCCCTCGGCTGTCAGGGGCGGGGCAACTCGCAGACGGGACAACTCGCACCCTAGAATAGCGGCTCAACCCAATAGGTCAAACCCTCGCCCTCAGCAGTCCAACCGATCTGGCCGCCATACTGCACCTGCCACCAATAGCGTCCATCATTGCCGCACTGAGGACCGTTCAAAACCGTAAACTGCCCGCCGCCGGGAATCGATCCGGTAACGACGCTATCCGATCCCGTGCCGGGCGCGCTGCGCAGCACATTCGCATCACCCGGCAGCACACGCCCCAGACCGCCAATCCCTAAGCGCGGGGTCAGGCTGCAAATCGCAGTTGGCGTCGGCGTCGGCAGGGGCGTGTTATAGCCCAATGGCTCGATCCAGTATGCGCCATTGCCACCTTCCGCCGTCCAGCCAATCTGATTACCGTACTGCACGCGCCAATAGGACCAACCCTCCGGCCCGCACTGCGGCCCACTCAGCACTGTGAAGACACCGCCCGCCGGAATCTGCCCAATGGCAGCCGCCGATGCACTCGGCGCGTTGCGGAGCGTATTCGGCAAACCGGGCGTGATGCGGGCCTGCATCCAGGGCGCGAGGCGCGGCGCAGGACTCGCCGGACAGCCAAACGGCGCGGTCCAGTAGATACCGTTCTGCCCTTCGGCAGTCCACCCCGTGATCCCGGCATATTCAACCTGCCACCAGTAACGCCCCTCCGGGCCACACTGCGGCCCCGCCAACACGCGAAACACCCCATTACCGGGAATCCAGCCGATGATCGGGCTGTCTGTACCGCGCCGGGGCTGCGTGCGGATCACGTTCGGCAAACCGGGCGTCACATACGCGGTGGAGCCAATTGTCAGGCGCGGCGTCATCGAACAGGACGGCGTGGGGGTTACGGCTTGATACGGCTGCAACCAGTACACGCCACTCTGACCTTCGGCGGTCCAGCCTTTGATCCCCTGGTAATCGACCTGCCACCAGTAACGCCCTTCGGGTCCACAAACCGGGCCATTTTCTACGCCAAACACACCACCACCGGGAATCTCCCCGATGATCACGCTGTCGGAACCGCGCCGGGGCTGGGTGCGGATCACATTTGGCAAGCCGGGCAACACCTGTCCCGCCGTGCCCAACGTCAGGCGCGGTGCAGGCGAACAGGCGATGCCACCGCCCAATCCGCTCGCCCCACCTGATCCCGCCGGTATGCTATCAGCCCGGATACGCCAGTCATTCGCGCCCCAGACCACACCCACGCCCCATGACGATCCGATCCCCTGCGTGCCAGGAATCGCGGTCACTGATCCATTCGACCAGACATACACCGCATCAGAGACATAGGCCAGCGCTTGACCATCCGGCGCAATAGCGATACTTTCCGGCGTCCCGGAAAATTCCAGGGCTTGCGTCTGTGTTCGATCAGGATAGGTAACGGTCCAGTATTTGTCGATATTGCCCGCCGCATCACTATTCGGCGCAACAAAGGCGCTGATCGATCCGCTTGGCGTCGCCACACTGTACAGTTCAGGGATCGCGGACATCGGCTGTTGATCGCCCGTCGCGGGATCAAGCACATAGCGCTTGCCTGAGGGATACGTCAGTCCAAAATAGGCCGCGCCGTTATATGTGGTCCAGGCTTTGGTAAACGGCCACTCAGTCGCCGAACCGCCGATCACGCTGTCGTGAACCAGGCTGCCAGTGGGCGTATAGAGATAGAGATGCTCCTCAAAATCGCCGGTTACAGCATTGGCCGCGACCACATCGACCGCGATTCCCTGACTACCCCACGTCACATCAGGAATATCGAAGAAGCCGCCATCGGCCCAGGGATAAGGCAACTGCGGCACAATGACGGTTTGCGCACCATTCACCACGTTATAGGTCACGAGCCGGTACTGTGTCTCCGGCAGCACCAATTCCGCCCAGGCGATCTGGCTGCTGTCCGGCGACCAGGCGGGATCGCCACGCATGATCACTTTATCGGTCACGCCGTCCTGCCAGAATGACGCATCGGCGGGCTGATCGGCAGCGCGCGTCGCATTGCCATTCACCGGGTCCAGAAGCCAGATATTGCTCGGAATGAAACCCGCGACTTGTTTACCCTGCGCGATAGCTTCCACCACGAGGATTGCCCACGAATTGTACGCAATGCGCGATCCGTCCGGCGAGAGTACCGGGCGCTCGTTATAGCCCCATGTGGTTAACTGTGTCACAACTGATCCGTTCCATTGCCACAGATCGCCATCCTTCAAAAAGATGAGTGATACGTCGCTTTGCGCATAGGCCGTACTGATACTGTTTTGTCCACTCGCCGGAATCCCCACCCCGGCGAGCACGGTCATGATCAGTGCCATACTCAGTGTTATATTCAATCTGATCATTCTGCCTGCTTTACGCATTCCACCAAACCAACCCATTGCCGATAGTCCCCTTTCAAGATATGAACCGGATTGCATCGGTTTCGCATGTCATTACTACATTCTACGAGATT
This sequence comes from Anaerolineae bacterium, assembly GCA_016929355.1. Classification (GTDB taxonomy): domain Bacteria; phylum Chloroflexota; class Anaerolineae; order Aggregatilineales; family Aggregatilineaceae; genus JAFGJA01. The sequence goes on from JAFGJA010000194.1 coordinate 6,650, forward strand.
AGACCCGGCGCGCGCCTATCACGTTCCTGATGCTACGTTGTTCGCCCCCCTACGGAATCACAACGGGAGCTATGCGCCCGGTTTCTTTATTCCTGAAATTTCTGACTCGCGGCGCGCCCAAAAGATGGTAAACTGATGGCACTAGAGTAAAGGGTTAAAAAACCATGTTAACCGATTCCGAAATTTTTGATTTCCTTGTTGATTGGCCGCGTCGTAAACGCCTGATCTATAGTGGAATATTAACTGGGTCAGTGGCGTTGGTCGCGCTATTAGGCGGCGCAATTGTCGTCGGGCTGACGACAATCGTCACCTACTACGTCATTGATCCCGATCTGAGTACCGAAGCCCTGATGGGATCGGTAATCATCCCCTCGATTATGGCTTACGGGTTCATTGTGGCCGGGGCCACGCGCGAATTTTACCCTGGTGAAAAGCTGGCCTACACAATGCGGATTGCGGCCTGGAATGGCATCCGGCGCGGGATGATCAGTGGCTTTCTGGTCATGGTCGTGCTGCACTATCTGGCCCAATTGTTGATGGCACGCGCGATCTATGGCTCGCTGGAATATCACACTCACCCGTCTTACTACTGCCACCCCTTGCCTATTTTATATGGGCTGCTGTTCGCCCTGCCGGTGGGGATCGGCTGCGGATTGCTCAATGCGTACCTGTCAGTGAGCGATCAGGTTATTTTCGAAGGCTTGAAGAAACTACCGGAATAGGACATTAATGCCCAAAGTTTTTATCAGCTACAGCCGCAAAGATGAAACCTTCGCCCGCCAACTCGCTACCGACCTGGACCGGCACGGGGCCAATGTCTGGATCGATGTCGATGACATTCCGCCCGGCGTCAATTGGAGCAGCGCGATCCAACAAGGGTTAGATGATTGTGATACGCTCGTACTGGTTATATCGCCGGATGCGTTCGGTTCGGCCAATGTCACCGACGAGTGGCAATATTTCCGCGATGAGGGCAAGCCCATTGTGCCGGTGATCTGCCGCCGGACACCGATTGTACATTTCCAACTGCGCCGCATTCAGTATATCGATTTTGCGGAGCAGGATTACGGAATCGCACTGAACCAACTGCGCGCGCGCCTGTTTGACGATGACCAACCCCAAGCCCCACGCGGTAAAGCCGCCGCCAACCTGATCGCGCTCGGCAACACGCGCAAGATCGATCTCAAGCGCGAACTGGCGGGCCACCGGACCAGCATCCTTGACGTGGCGTTCAGCCCGGATGGTTCGCTGGTGGCGACCTGCGCCGAAGATAAAAGCGTCCGGTTATGGTATACGGATCGCCGCAAACGCATCAAGATGCTGATCGGCCACGAAAAACAGGTCAATGACGTGGAATTCAGTCCCAGTGGGGCGTTTCTCGCGTCGGCCTCGGATGATCGCACAATCCGGCTGTGGCATGTCGGCAAGCGCTTCTGCATCACGGCGCTGTACGGGCATACGGGCGCAGTGACGGGCCTCGCCTACAGTCCCTCGGATAACCTGCTCGCCTCGTGCGCAGAGGATATGACCGTCCGCTTATGGGATGCCAAAGCCCAGAAAGCGCTCGGTATCGTCGGTGCGCACACGGCCCCGGCCAACGACGTGGCGTTCAGCCCGGATGGAACCGTGTTAGCGTCGTGTGCGATGGATCAGACCGTGCGGCTGTGGGATGTGGCAGATCGTGCTGAAGGCCGCGAGTTGGCCGC
>JAFGJA010000195.1 GCA_016929355.1 Anaerolineae bacterium
CACCACATCCACAATATCCATCCAGCGCCGCGTCCCGATCACACCATCCAGACCGGGAATCTGTCCCGGCAGATCGTGCCCGAAACGCTGCGACAGACACCCCGCCGCGATCAGGTATTGGCCGGGCTGTTTGTTCGCCGCGAGTTCGCGCAGCGCGGCCATCGATTCGTCGCGCGCCGAACTGATAAACCCGCACGTATTGACGATCAACACTTCGGCGTCTTGCGCGTCAGTTGTACCGCGCAGCCCGGCCTTATCCAGCAGCGCCGCCATCGATTCGGAATCAACGGTATTTTTCGCGCAACCCAGACTGAGCAGGTAATAGGCATCTTTGGGAGTCATAACGGGGCAATCTCAATCCACTTCATTGACGATGACGTACAGGGCAGGTTATAACGCAAACCGGGCGCGATCATACCGCAGCGCAGGGCGAGCGTCGAGGGTTGATGATTCAGGCATCGCCCCGCCGCGCCCAACGATTCACCCCATATTCCCCGGCAAAAACGCGCGCCATCATCGCTGCCGCCAGCATGATCAGAGGAATCTCGGTCAGATATTTGAAGCGCTCGTTTTCGCCAAACTCAAAGAAGATACCCATGATCAACCCATACACGATCAGACCAAACATAAACACCAGCGTGGTATCCTGCCGCAGATACGCGCGCCAAGCCCACGCGGTACGGCGTAACCGGTTGAACGCATCATAAACATACGCCAGCAGGGTCAACGGCATCGCCCATACGGGAAAAATACGAATAATGCCCCGATCAAATGAAATCCCCGTACCTAAAAAGACGTTATAAAGCTGTTCATGCAGTCCCATTTTTTCGGCATTCAACACCGTATGTTTGAAGCGCGCCGAGGGATAGGTGTACAACATATACGCCTTGCCCACATTCAAGAGATAGGTCGCCGGATCGTGTTTGAGCAGCGCCAGCGCATTGCGCCCGTAGGTGTTTGAAATGTCAATATAGTTGATGTTGTTGCGATCATCACGGCGCAGGACGGGAATATCCGACGTTTCCGTAAACCCATACGCGATATATTTGGATGGGCGGCTGAACACGTCCACCTCAACAACCACCGGGTCCAGGACGCCCGTTTCAACGAGGCTCTGTAATTCGCTGTCGGAGCGTTCCTTTTCGACAATATTGTAAAAGTTCATGCCGGACCAACTGCTCAAGCCGAAAAAACCGAACACGACCAGATTTTTAAGCAAAAAGACTACTGTCAGGAGATTGATCCCGGCGGACACGATCACCACGCGGCGGCGCTGCGTTTCGACCAGCAGAGGCAGAATGAACAGTACGATCAGCAGCCAGATTGGGTGAAACAAGCTGCGCGTTAAAATGAGCAGATTCAGCGTGATCACAAAGAGATACAGATAGCGCACCTGTCGCGTTTTTTGATACCGCATAATCCAGAATATACTCAACAGCACCCAAAACGCGCTTAACTGCGTGTATAGAATATACGCTTCATAGACGAACAGCGCGGGGAAAAACGCAATCACAAACAGGGTCACATGGCGAATGATCGGCTGTGGAATCAGGTATTGCAGCAGGAAGCCGCTCATCAGGACCATCAGTGTCCCTAAGATGATGTACAGCGTATACAGCGCTGCCAGATGGTCAGGATAAAACACACGCCCTAATACCGCGCCGAGTATATTATAAAGCGGCGGCTGCGCGTGAAAATAGACTATCGTTTCGCATGGCGCATCCCGCAGCAAATCCATCGGGGCGGTTTGCCAGAACCAATCCCACGTATTGCGCCCCGGATCACTGGTGATACTCATCCCACCCCAATAGCGATAGACGCAGGCCACCACCCCATGCGCCACCGCCGCGATTAGAGGCATAGGGGCGAACCCATCCGAACCTCTGGTTTGCGTTTGCCCTGGGCCGACACGCTGGTCGGCCCCTACATGATCATGTAGCATCTTTTGTCTTCTCCATTAGGCTAACGCACATTATGCGGGATCACCCGTAAAATTCACAGACTTTTCGGAACCGAATCTATTTCATCTCCCGGCAAGGTCTGTTATGATTGATAGCATACGGTTTATCTATAGTTTATTTTTTGTTTGTGCATTCTTTGCCCGCTATCATCTAACATAGGACAGTGAATCATGCGCCACCGCACCGGATTATTCAAAGGGGAAACCAACACCCTCATCTTTACCCAACACTGGTTCCCGAATCACGGCTCAAAACCACACGCGAATATTGTGATCATCCACGGCATCGGCGAACACAGTGATCGCTATGAGCACGTCGCCGCGCATTTCGTCCAACACGGCTATGGCGTTTGCGCGCTGGATCACCGGGGACATGGACGCTCGGAAGGGGCGCGCGTGATCGTTGCGGATTTTGAAGATTACTATGTCGCTGATTTGCGCACGTATGTGGACGAAATCCAAACCGTTTTCCCCGATACCCCCCTGTTCCTTTACGGGCACAGCATGGGATCGCTGATCGCGCTGCTGTTCGCGTTTCGCTACCAAGACGAACTCGCCGGGGTGATCACCACCGGGATCGCGCTCAAGCCGGTGCTGTCGAACGCCGTGACGGTGCCGATCCTCAAAACGGCCAGCAGTTTGATCCCCGGCGCGCGGTTGATTCCGCTTGATGCGAATGGCCTCAGCCGCGATCCTGAAGTCTGCCGGGCCTACCAAGCCGATCCCCTGGTCTATCACGGGCGAATTCCCCTGGTGACATTGGCCGCGCTGCAAGAAGCCGCCGATCTATGCCTCAAGCGCTTGCCCAACCTGCATATCCCGCTCCTGGCGATGCACGGCAGCGATGATGCACTGACCCTGGTCAAAGGCGCGCAGCTTGTGCTGGAACGGTCCGGCGCACCGGACACAATGGTCAAAATTTATGATGGGTTGTATCATGAAATCCATAATGAACCGGAACAAGATCAGGTGTTAGCGGATATGATCGAGTGGTTGGATAAACACAGCACACCTGGATAGGCTCTATGTAACTGATGACAAAGCTCATTCTCAAGCGCCTCGGCAAGTTTGCTCTCCTCATCGCGGTGATCCTGATCCCGGTGGTGATCATCCCCCAGGTGTATGATCCGGTGGGCGTCCGTTTACTGGATGACCGGTACGAAATTCACAAGAACCTCCAATGCGCCAATGCGAACTGCACCCGTTTGCGAATGCCAGCAGGAACGATCACCTTTGCGCATGGTTGGCGCGCCACCATCGAAGCCGATGGTCGCCGTCTGGTCCCTAACAATAACCCGGACTGTACCCTTCAAGTCGCTCTGATTGGCGATTCCTACACCTGGGGGCCACTGGTCAACGATGATGAAACGTGGGCTAATGGGCTGGCGCAGCACTTTCCATCCGCCTGTTTCTATAATTACGGAATGTATGGGTTCAACGCGGAACAAGTCGCTTTGACGCTTGCAGAAGCCGTGCCCGATGAAATGGACATGGTGCTTTACTTTGTGTTCACCAATGATGACGTTGGCCCCATTGTGAATACCCACATCGGCTCACCGCCCTCGCCGCTCAACATTGTGTTATATGTCGAACTCATCCGGCAGCACGCCGGGCTGCGCGAACAAGCGCCGGGCATGATCGATTTCACGCCCGATCCAGCGCAATTTGCTGCCGCCATTCACCGCATTGGCGCAGACCCGCGCGTCCAATTCGTCGGGTTTGAGCATGAAATCCGCCTCCATGAAATTCGTGAGATGGGCTACCCCGCGACGGAAATTCCCTGGTTTTCAGAAGACAATATCATTGCGCCGATTGATAACCATCCAACAGCCGAGGGACACCGCGAAATCGCCCAAGCATTATTCCCACTGGTGCGTGAACAACTTCTCCTGTATAATAAGCAGCAAGATGTGGCCCCTTCTGACCCCTAAAAAGCCGCTATCAGAGGTAAAAACTATAATGCACCCGATATTTTAGTGGTTGACAGGGCCGAATAACCGTGTTAGACTGGTCTAGAATAGGAGAGTTGGGATGTCTAACGGCGTCAAGCGCACGATTAACAACAATGCCGTATATTCCCGGCAAGAAGCCGCTGAAGTACTCGGTGTGAGTCTCAGCACCTTGAAAAAGTTGATTGATGCGGGCTACTTACGTGTCAGTCGTCCGCCCGGTGTGCGGCGCATCTTCATTCAAGGGTCCAGCATCCTTGAGATGCTCCAACAAACCGCAGTAGAAAGGTAAATCATTCATGCAACCCGGTTCGCAACGTGTGACCAGCGAACTGAATACGATTATCAGCGACCCATCTGGTGACTCTTGTTTGCCGATGGGGTGGCTCGATATACAGCCTAAACAGCTTGAACGTGCTTGCATGAGTGATGCGTATAGTAGCTTAGCCATTGGCGGTGATGCGTTCGTTAACAACCCAATGTCCCACGTTTCTGGTGATGTGGAGGAGTGGACCTAAAACCAACACTCCACCAGCATCTGCAACAAAGACCCTTCACCGGGGCGTGGGAACCAAACCTACGCCCCGGTTTTTGTTTGATCGTTTCAGGGAACAAAAACGCACGCGGGGTCTATCCTGAAACATTATGAATACTTTTTTACCGGCGACACAAGAAAGGTGTCAGATGATGGTTAACCTCAACCCCATGACCCAGGTAGCGCGGACCTCTTTTGATGAGGTGTGGTTCGAAACGGTGTTCCTGGCGCTCGACAGATTGCATGATGCAGTCAGCGAACAAAGCCCGGCGAACATCTCGACCATAGCTCCGGCGGAGATGGTGGGCTGGTTGGAAGACATCATCTACACCGCCCAGGAAGCTATTGTCGAAATCCGGGAAAAGACCCCGGATCAGACCATGACGGAGGCCGAATATGCTGGTTGACACAGCATACCCGGCCAGAAAGCGAGGAGTACAGATGAGGTCAGCAACATACAATGACTGGCCCGCCCGCAACGAGACCTGTCAGCCGCCCGGCGGCAGGCTCCAGGGCATCGGTTCCGCCTCGTCGGTGTCGCCAATCCCTTCGACCATTATGGCAGTCGGAGGTGGCGGCAACGACCACTCGACTGAACAGACACGTAACGAGATAACGACAAATTCTTATTGGTAGTCAGCCCGGCGCTGCGATGAGTAAACGACACTGTATTGGAACAATCGCC
>JAFGJA010000196.1 GCA_016929355.1 Anaerolineae bacterium
CTGATACCGAAACGATCACACTGGCCCCGTTTGATGACGACAAAATCGCGCACTTTGTCGCGGCGTGGTATACCGCCTCTGCCGCGTTGGGCAACATCGATCCGGCTGCGGCCCAGGAGCGCACCAACGATCTGCAAACGGCGGTGAACGATGTCGGGCTGCGCGACATGGCGAGCAATCCCATGCTGCTGACCGTAATGGCAATTGTCCATAATCACCGGGGCACGCTGCCCCGCGAAACGGCGCGCCTGTATCACGAATGTGTGGATTTGCTGATGCTGCGCTGGCGGCCCCACGATGTGCGCGATCTCAAGGACGAATTGGGCGTACAGGACAACGATCTCTACAGCGCACTCTGGAAATTGGCCTATGACGCGCACGAGAATCAGGCCGAACGCGAAGGGACCGCCGATATTTCCGAGGCGGAAGTGGTCTTCGCGCTGCGCGACAAACTCGGCGGGCTGGATAACGCGGCGCGGTTCTGCAATTACGTCGAGGAACGCGCCGGATTGCTCTATGGGCGCGGCATGGACGCCAAAGGCGCGCGCATTTTCACATTTCCGCACCGTACCTTTCAGGAATATCTGGCGGGATGCCACATCGCCAGCAGCAGTCGCGCCTTTAACCGCGTGGTCGGTGAAAAAGCGCGGCAAGGGGAAAAATGGCGGCAAGTTCTGCTGCTTGCTACCGGGCAAACCGTCTTCATCAACAACGACGCGGAACGCCCTATTGATGCCGTACAGCATTTGCTCCGGGCGGAACCTACCGACGAGGAAGGGTGGCGCGCGGTATGGCTGGCGGGTGATATGCTGCTCCTGATCGGGTTGCAGCGCGTCGAAGCGGACGAAGTCGGGCAAGATGTGCTGCCATTAGCGCGAACGCGGTTAGCCGCACTGGTGAGCAAAAGCCATCTGGACCCCATCGAACGCGCTGCCGCCGGGCGTATGTTGGCGCAGTTGGGCGATCCGCGTCCAGGGGTAGGACTGCGCGCGGATGGAATCCCCGATATTGATTGGGTCGAGATTCCGGCGGGTGAGTTTCTAATGGGCAGCGATTCAGAGCGGGACTCAGACGCGAGGAATAACGAAACACCGCAGCGTTCGGTTTATCTACCCACATATATGATCAGCCGCTACCCGATCACCTATGCTCAATTTACCGCGTTTGTGGAAAGTGACGGCTATACCAACCGCGATTATTGGACCGAGGCGGGTTGGGAGCACAAAGGCAAACGCACCACACCATATCTGTGGAACGATCCCCAGTGGCATATCGCTAATCATCCGGTGGTGGGTGTGACGTGGTATGAAGCGTATGCCTTCACCAAATGGTTAAATGAATTGGTTCAACAAGGGAGATCAGTAGGGGCGGGTTTGCAAACCCGCCCTTATGAGGTGCGTCTGCCCACCGAGGCGGAATGGGAAAAAGCGGCGCGTGGGCCGGATGGCCTGATCTACCCCTACGGTGATAAATTTGACGCGACTAAAGGCAGCGCCCGCGAAACGGGCATCAGGCGTACCAGCGCGGTGGGCATTTTCCCGGATGGGGCATCACCCTATGGCGTACTGGATATGAGCGGTAATGTATGGGAGTGGGGCTTGACCAAATGGCGCAGCAGTTATGATGAGCCGGAGGAGAACGATTCTGCCGGGACCGCCCGTCGGGTGTTGCGCGGCGGCTCGTGATACAGCTATCGGGACTTCGCGCGCGCCGTGTATCGCTACTTCGTCCGTCCGAGCTACGGGAACAACGCTATTGGTTTTCGGGTTGTGGTGGTGCGTCCCCCTTCTCTATAAGGACTTGCTGAACACTGATCGGGCGGTGCGGCGCAGCCGCAGGCGCGTAGCGCCAGCCCCTCGCGCGCAGCGCGATCAAAAATTTTTCGTATTCTGATCATGAAGCGTTGATCTGTGTAGGGGCCGACCAATGTGTCGGCCCAGGGACATGAGCGGCCCTGGCTTGCGCCGCTCACTGATTGAGAAGTCTGCTAACCCCCATCCCCAACCCTTCCCCCGCAAGCAGGGGAAGGGAGAATATCACGCACCGTTAAGTCCCTCCCCGCAGGCAGGGAGGGATTTAGGGTGGGGTCGCCAAACGATCACTGTATTCAGTAACTTCCGCCCGATCTCAACCCGCACTATCCCCCACCCCGGCGGGTGCGGTAGCGTCCGATACTTTGCCAACACCGACCAAATCCAACTCCTCCGCGAAGTGACACGCGACACTGTGCCCCGGCTCGACTTCACGCCACGCGGGAATCTCCGTGCGGCAGCGATCTTCAGCATAGCGGCAGCGCGTATGGAACGTACAGCCAGAAGGCGGATTCGCAGGATTGGGCACATCGCCAGCCAGCAGCACCCGTTCACGCTGAATAATGTCGGGATTGGTGGACGGGACCGCCGACAGCAGCGCTTCGGTATACGGGTGCATCGGATTCGTGTACAGCGTGCGGGAATTAGTCAATTCCACGATGCGCCCCAGGTACATCACGGCCACACGATCACTGATGTGCTGCACCACCGAGAGATCATGGGCAATGAACAGGTACGTCAAGCCTAACTCATTCTGCAAATCTTGCAGCAAATTGACCACCTGCGCCTGCACCGAGACATCCAACGCCGACACCGGCTCATCACAGACAATCAGATTCGGGCGCAGCGCCAACGCGCGCGCGATCCCGATCCGTTGGCGCTGCCCGCCGCTAAACGCATTCGGATAGCGGTTCATGTGTTCGGGACGCAAGCCCACGCGCCGCAGCAAATTACCGACTTCCGACTTGAGTTCATCACTGCGCTTACGCCCGGATTGGCCTTCCGTGCCGCGAATCACATCCAGGCGCGCGCGATGGATGATCAACGGTTCGGCCACAATATCTAAAACCGTCATGCGCGGATTGAGCGAGGAAAACGGGTCCTGAAAAATCATCTGGATTTCGTGACGATAGGCTAGCAGATCGCGTGTACTCAGCTTGGCGAAGTCAATCGTATGGCCTTCGCTGGCCGCGTCATGCTCGCTGGTATGCCGCACATGCACGCGCAACTTTTTCAGGTCGCCGGTTAAATCCTCGGCTTCGTGATAAATGATCTGCCCATCCGTCGGTTTATAGGCGCGGACCACACAGCGTCCCAGCGTCGTTTTGCCACAGCCCGACTCCCCGACCAAACCCAACGTTTCGCCGCGATAAATTTTGAAACTCACGCCATCCACCGCGCGCACATACCCCACCGTGCTTTTGAGTACGCCGCGTTTGATGGGGAAGTACATTTTCAAATCGCGCAGTTCGAGTAGGGTATCTCTTTCGTTTGCAACAGCCATTGTTCTATTTTATCTCCCACTCTATCGGATTAGTCGGCGTACAGCGTGCAGCGCACCTGATGACCGGGTTCAACCTCGACCAACGGGACACCATCGGGATGCTGGCACGCTGCCGTTTTGGGGGCGGGACAGCGCGGGAAAAAGGCGCAGCCCTGCGGCACATTAAACGGATCAGGGATCATACCGGGAATCGGGTGCAGGCGCTTACGATCCAACGCGCCCATTTCCGGCACGGACTGCATCAACCCCACCGTGTACGGGTGCGCGGGCCGTTTGAAAATCGCGCGGCGGTCCGCGATCTCGACGATTTTACCCATATACATCACCGCGATCCGATCCGCCGTTTCGTTGATCACGCCCAGGTTATGCGTGATCATGATAATGGCCGATTCGAATTCCTCTTGCAATTTGCGCATCAAATCCAAAATCTGGGCCTGGATCGTCACATCCAGCGCGGTTGTTGGTTCGTCCGCCAGCAAAATCGAGGGATTACACGACAGCGCCATCGCAATCATCGCCCGTTGGCGCATCCCGCCCGAATA